>CAYTUT010000175.1:0-3301 GCA_964441295.1 uncultured Christensenellaceae bacterium
AAACCAACAAAGAACTCACCTCAATAGAAGAGGAAGAGGGTGAGGCGCGCAAGGTATTGGATATAAAGATCAATGAAAAAATCAGCTCAGAGATTCGTCTTAACGAGCTGGAAGCAAAATACGAGGCGCTTCTTGCGGATATTTTGGGCAAAGAGACAAGTATCGAGCAGACCAATTATGCCATGCTTAGCGAATTGGGAAGGTTAACTGATGTGAAGAGCGAGTACGCAAGAGCGGCAACCGAGGAGGTCGCGCTCAAGCAAAGGTTATCCGTACTTGCAGAGACTATCGAATCCACGCGCTCTATCATCGCCCGCGAAGAGGGCAATGTAAGAGACGCGAAAAAGAGTCTGGACAATATCGAGAGAAAAAGGGCGGAGCTCAAGCAGAGGCGCAGCATTAACGCTTCGCAATATAACGAAAACCAATATAAGCTGCGTGAGTTGAGTGCGCAGCTTGCAGTTATAGGCAACACAATCGGCAAGAAAGAGGAGCGCATTGCGAGCCTTGCGGCAATTACCAGCCAATACTATAACTATCAAGATGCGGTAAGAGGCGTTATGACGGACGCGGCTGCCGATCCTCAGTTGTCGGCGCATATCGTGGGGGTTGTGGGTCAGCTTATCAAAGTGCCCGCAAAGTACGAGCTTGCAGTCGAGATGGTACTGGGCGCTGCTATACAAAACATTGTCACTTGGGATGAGGACGGAGCAAAATATATTATCAATTATCTGCAGAAAAAGCAGTACGGTAGGGTAACTTGTCTGCCTTCCAACAAAATTAATGCCCAAAGGCTGGCATACGAGTATCAAGGCGCGCTTGCCGTCAAGGGAGTGCACGGCGTTGCTGCCGAGCTGATAGATTATGAGGACAAGCATAGCAATATTATTGTCAATCTGCTGGGCAGGACAGTAATTGTTGATGACATCGATACAGCCAAGACGCTTGCTAACAGGTATGATTACGGCTTTAAGATAGTTACGCTGGACGGCACAATATTCGACCCGAGGCGGACGATAACCGGCGGCAGCTCCAACCGCAAAAGCTCAATGTACTTAGGTCACGATCGAGAGCTTGACGAGACGCGAACCGAGCTTGCAAAGCTAAAGACGCAGTACGCAGAAATCGAGAAAGCAGTTGCCGAAAGGGAGGCGAAAGCCAAGGCATATCAAGATACTATGAATGCCGAGAAAGAAGAGCTGCACGGACTGGATGTCGCGTACGCTACCGAAACCCAAAAAGCCGAACAAAGCGCGGTGAGAGCGGACGAAATCCGCGTTGAGCTTATAAAGCAGGAGAGGGAAAAGGCAGAGATTACCCTAAGAGCCGAAGCGCTGCAAGGCATTATCAAGACCGTGGAGAGTTCGACCAGCGATATAGAGGTCAAGAAAAAGAGCGCCGACGAGCTTATCGAGCAATCCAAGACCGAGGCGGAAAGTAAGAAAAAAGCAAGGGACAGCCTGCATGATACTATAACACAGCTGAAGATTGTAATAGCTAATCTAGGTGTGGAGATCAACAAGATCGACGGCGATATTAAGCGGCTTAACGATACGATAATACAAAAGTCACGCATGCTTGAGGGCTGCAATATGCAGATTAGGCAGCTTGACGGGGACATAAAGGCGCATGTCGGCAACGCGCCCAAGCTTGAATACAGCGAAAACGACAGCAAGAGGATTGAGGATATTGAAGAGAGGGTCAAAAGCTATGACGAGCGCCGCGAGGAAATAAAGAAGAAGCAGTCAGAGCTTGAAAAATCACGCGACCATACTGTCAATACCATCAAGCTGATGTCTGAGAACAAAACAAGGGAAGAGGGGCATCTAGAGAGAATCGACAGCGAGCTCAACGCTTTTGCGGAGAGAATCAAAAACGAGTACGGGTTGGAGCATGAGCAGGTCAAGGAATACAGGGATGACAGCTTCGACCACAAAAAGGCGGCTTCTGAGATAGTTTCGCTGAAGAACAAGATTAATCAGCTGGGTGCAATCAACTTCAATGCTATTGAGGATTACGAGACCGAATCACTGCGCCGCGCAGAATACGCAAAGCAAGTGGAGGATTTGGTCACTGCCAAAAAAGATTTGGAAGAATTGCTGAAGCGCATTACTGTCGACATGGCCGAGCGTTTTAGCAAAGCTTTTGAGCAGATTAATCAAAATTTCAAGAAGACGTTTGCAGACCTTTTCGGCGGCGGCAAGGCAGAACTTGTCTTGGAAGAAAATGCTGAAGATGAGTTTGAGCGGGGAGTTGACATCAGAGTGCAGTTGCCCGGCAAAGCAATGCGCCCGTTATCCTCTCTTAGCGGCGGAGAGCAGGCGCTCACTTCTATCGCAATACTTTTTGCAATACTTCGACTCAAGCCAATGCCCTTTGCGGTGCTTGACGAGGTGGAGACGGCGTTGGACGATTCGAACGCAAGGCGCTTTGCGCTATATCTCAAAAAGTATTCTCAGACAACCAAGTTTATCGTTATCAGCCACAAAAAGCCCTCAATGGAGCAGGCGGATGTATTGTTCGGCGTAACCATGGAGGAGCCGGGATTATCCAAGGTCATAACTGCGGCTTTTGACGATGCCGTCAAAATATCGGAGGCAAAATAGCATGGGTTTTTTTGCAAGAATAGCTGAAGGACTAAAGAAGACCAAACAGGCCTTTTCCCGAAGGCTTTATGAGGCGTTCAAGGGCGCGGCATTGGATGAAGAATTTTATGAAGAGCTGGAAATGGCGCTTCTCGCTGCTGATGTGGGCGCGGTGGCAACTGATATGATTATCAGCGAACTGAAGGAGAAGTCCTTCGAATTGAGGCTTTCCAAGCCCGAAGATGCTAAGGAATTGTTCGCAGACATTCTCAAAGGCATAGTTGACTACGAGGTTGAGGATTACAATTACCCTGTGTGCATACTCGTTGCAGGAGTTAACGGAGTGGGCAAGACAACAGCGATAGGCAAGCTGGCTAATTGCTTCACAAGAGAGGGCAAAAGCGTGGTTCTTGCGGCGGCGGATACCTTCCGCGCAGCAGCTGCCGAGCAGCTTACGGTCTGGGCAGAGCGCAGCAATGTAAGAATAATCAGGCATGAGGAGGGAGCGGACCCCGCGGCTGTGGTGTATGATGCTATCGCAAGCGCCAAAGCGAGAAAAACCGATGTACTGTTAATCGATACCGCAGGCAGACTTCATAACAAAAAGAATCTGATGGAAGAGCTTAAAAAAATCAAAAGAGTCATGGCTAAAGAAATGCCGGGCGCTCCCCATGAAACATTGCTGGTTCTTGATGCGACGACAGGGCAAAATGCCG
>CAYTUT010000176.1:0-3256 GCA_964441295.1 uncultured Christensenellaceae bacterium
GGCTATTTATTCGAGAAAGCTCCGTTAATCGCGGCAATTACGCAGGACGCGGTCACCAAAAAGGTGCTAATGCTCGCCTATATGAACATGGAGAGTTTCACTCTTACCCTAGAGACGGGGTATGTACACTACTACAGCCGTTCTCGCAAGAGCATATGGAAAAAGGGAGAGACCTCCGGTAATGTGCAAAAGGTGGTGCGAATCTTTTCAGATTGCGACAATGACACCCTGTTAATACTGGTCAACCAAACCGGCCCGGCATGCCATACAGGCAATTACAGCTGTTTTTTCCGAGAAATTGATGTGGATAAGGAGGCAAACAATGAGTGAAAAAGCTATAACCGAATTGAACGAAATTATACAGCGCCGCAAAATTGAAAGTATAGAGGGCTCTTACACCTGCTATCTTTTTGAGAAAGGTCTGGACAAAATTCTAAAAAAATGCGGCGAGGAATGCACAGAGATGATAATCGCGGCAAAAAACGGCGACAAAACAGAGCTGGTCAATGAGGCATGCGACCTCATATACCATATGCTGGTGCTCCTTGCAGAGCAGAATGTTCCCCTTGCGGATATATTTAACGAGCTATCAGTGCGCGCCGATAAGCAAAGAAATCTAAAACCGATAAAAACAGTTGATAAAGACAGCTAAGATAACCTTGATAAGCGGTCAGCGGACTGCTTGACTTGATGATTTAGAAAAACAGTTGACATCAGCCGACAGATAATAATACCCCTTTGTCATTTTGCTGCCAGAGGGGTATTTGTTTTCATTCACCGTACTTATTGTGTTATTTTGTTTCGATGATCATGCTTATTGTGCTATTTTGATATGATTACAATACTATTTCGGTGTTTATATGGTAGGCGCCTTGCTTAGCCTGGCACAGCGGACACTCGGCTGGAGCTTCTTCCGCATTTATTTGATAGCCGCAGCCACCGCACCGCCATAATGTTTTCTTCGGCTTTTTGTACATGGTGTTGCTTGACAGCTGGTTATACAGGTCTTGAAAAAGCGTTTTGTGAGCGGTCTCCACCGTCGCAAGATTTCTAAATAGCCCTGCAATGTCCTTAAAACCTTCCTTATCCGCGATTTTTGCATATTCGGGGTAGATGATTTCCGCCTCGTCGGCCTCCGTTTGGGCTGCTAGCTTAAGGTTTTCCATTACGTTCCATTTTTCCTTAAACGGGTATCCGGTGGCTATATCAATATTGTCTATGACACCCTCGTCCGCGGTCTGGATAAAGGTATACAGCATCCGTGCGTGGTTAAATTCGTTATATACGACTTTATCAATGATGTTGGCTAGAGCGATCAATCCGCCCTGCCTTGCGCCGTATTCCATAAATTCGTAACGGGTGCGCGCCTGACATTCTCCCGCATACGCTTTGGCAAGATTTAGATATGTTTTACTGTTTTTTAAGTTGTGCATAAGCCACCTCCTATTATTCGCTTTATATCATAGCTATTATAGACATATTGCGTAATTGTATACAGGCGGCTTTGATAGATAAGTTATCAGATTTTTACGGCGCAACAAGATATGTCGTCGTCTTAGTGGCTGTCTGGGTTACCTTCCAATAATAATTGCCGGAGGTCAACTCCATAAAAGCATATCCTTGACTGATCAACAGCGCCATATCTGCGCTTGTATAGCCCTCTTCTTCTCCTCCGTAGTGTGCTTTGTTATACGGCGCGGTATCTCCATAGCCCTCTCTTGAGTAGTACAGCTTGACCGCATCGGGGTCGGTTACATAGAATTCTATAGTTTCGCCATGCTTGAGGCTAAACAGCGCCATGGGCTTATCGGATACCGTCTCAAAAGTAATGTGATATGCAAGCGTGCCGAGAAGCTCTGCGCTCTGCTCCTTTATCGCGACAAAATCATTGGCCTTCTTAAGATACAGCGGACAGGTTGAGTCAACAGGCAGGAAAAAGGTATACTCCCTAAGCACTCCGCTCAACCCCTCGACGCTGATGAAAACCTCCCTATCGGGCGCAGGTATGTTATAGCGGTATTGCAAAGCATCCGCAAGGGGCGTAATGTTTGACGGCAAAAGCGCATCGCCGTTGTATAACAATCTGTATTCATCCACACTGTACCTTATCGGTATTTCCACTACAAATTCGGCAGGAGCTGAGCTTCTCAGCGCGACGCCTTCTGCTTTGCCCGAAGCAAATATTATCCTTGCTACTGCCTCGTCATCTGAATAAACCGTGAATACGGGCATATTGTCCGAATAACTGTATATCACGCTGTTTTCTCCGTAGGGAATAACAGCAACGCTATAATCTACATAACGGGTACAGCCTGCAAGCAGGCACAAAAGACCGGTTAGCAATAGTATCAATAATGCCGCTATTGTTGTTTTTTTCATATTTCGCGCCCCTCTACAGTTTGTTTTTGCTTTTTTTGATTGAGAGCTTGAGTACGGCAAGAGAGAAAAATATCACCGCAGTACCCGCAAGCACTACAATATGCAGCCAAGCCGGCGCCGTATATTCTCCGTACTTGAATATCACTCCCATATTTTCTTTGAACATATTAACTGACTCGACAGGCACTCCGGCAAAATTTGCAGCTATTGATTCTTCCATCATAATCTGCCTAAACAATACTCCGGCATGCGACACCGGAAAAATCTTGATAACCCACTGCACCGGCTGGGGCAAAACTCCGGTAGGAATGTATATGCCCGTCAAAAAGCCGATTAATGTACCCATCACGGTGCTTGCAGTGGAGAAGGTGTTGCCGTTGCTGATAAATGTCAGCATAAAAAACACCAGCGACCCCGAGGAAATCACCGAAAGCAGGATTACTCCGAAAACCTTGAGAAAAGCGAGAACCGACACCAGCTTGCCCCCGTATACCACAATGTATATTTGAGCGAGCACTAAAACAATGAGTGTCATTATTATGCCTATTACCGCCGCGCTTGACAGATATCCCGCCACAATAGTCCTTTTTTTGAGCGGAGCGGCAAAAAAGTCCTTAAGCCTTCCGCTTTCTCTGTCCTCTACTATTGTGCTGAATGCTCCCATTGTAGTGGTTATTGAAGCCACTGCAAGCAATCCCGCCATTATCCAGTTGTCGAGCACCACTCTTTCTATCGAAACGCCGCCCACACTGCCTGACACCATATCCCCGAGGAAAAGCACATACAATAATATGATGATAATAGCGCCCAGCAGGGAGAAAAACACAGTGCTGCGGTTGCGGAAATACAGCTTAAAATTGCGTATTGCGAGGTTAAT
>CAYTUT010000177.1:0-3196 GCA_964441295.1 uncultured Christensenellaceae bacterium
GAAAAAACAATAAAAAATATAAACGGAATAAACCCCTTCTCGGGGATATGTTGTGACCCTTGCAGCCCGTGTGCTAACCCGTGCTGCAACCCGTGCTGCTGTGTACCCGGACCTCAGGGACCGAAGGGAGAAAAGGGGTGCATGGGACCGTGCGGCCCCAAAGGCTGCAAGGGAGACAGGGGCGAAATGGGCTTGCCCGGTCCCAATATCAGCAAAAGCATTATACCCTTGGGCAACGGCGGTCCTTTATGTATCGTGTCGCCCTGCGCTACGCTCAAGGGCTATATCTCTCCCCTAGGCTTTGGCGCTACCAATGCGCTTGCCGTGTTGGCGCAGCCCTGCATTGACTTGTGCGGCACCTATTATACGGGATTCAGACTGCCTTATGATTGTAAAATAAAGAAGCTTACAGCGTTTTTCATTGCGGAGAGGGACTCAGCCTTTCCGTGCAACAAAATAACGCTTAAATTCGCATTGTACAAGAATGAGAATAATGATGACAAGTTCCACCTCATACCCGAATCGGTATTAACATTATGCCCGAGCTTTACCAACTGTATCCAGCAGGGGGACAGCGCGCAGGGCAATGCCTGTGTTAACATCTGCCTTTCGGAGGGCACCAGGTTATTAGCGGTAATCTATATGGAAAAGACCAAGACTACAGCCGTGTCGATTCAGGGCAATGTCCAAGCAGGTCTCGGAATCGAAATATAGCAGATATCACCGGATACTTGTAACACAAAAAAGTTGCTCCCTCGCGGAGCAACAATACATAATCCAAATTATTTGATGTTGTCAATTGCCAAACACAGCGCAGCGCTATTAGCAGTCGATTAAAAGCTTTAGATTTTTGTCGCCTTCATCTACCGCCCTTTGGAAAAACGACGGCACATTGTCGAACTCGCCGGTACCGCTGACGATGCCGTCAATTGTTATTACATCGTTGGCAAGCAGGTTGATTGCCGCGCGAAAATCTTTGTAGCCGTTGTTGATGCCGATAACCCGCAGTTGTCTGTAAAGAATGGTTCGAATATCTGCGGACAGCTTGTTGATAGTGTTGTTATAACCGATAATCCCGACTCTTCCGCCCTGCGAGGTAAGATTGAATGCAAGCTGAGGGAGCTGGCCGCTGCGGCCTTCAAAGATTGTGCAGTCTGCCATTTTGCCGCCTGTTATTTCAAGCACTTTTTGCTGAGGGTCCTGCTTTTCACTATTGATACAGTAGCTGATACCGTAACTTTGCGCAACTGCGAGCTTGTTGTCATTTTTGTCGATTATAATGGGAATTATATGGTAGTAATTGGCCAACTGGCCGAGCATAAGTCCCAAGGGATTGGCGCCTACTATTGCCAGATACTCCTGCTGCTCCACCTCAAGCTCTGATATCGCGTGTATCGCAAGGGCAATGTATTCTGCAAATACCGCTTGCTCGTCGGTTATGCCTTCGGGGAGTTGGTATACATTGTCGGCGCTTACCATAACGTAGTTGCCCAGATAGCCGTCCGCATGCATTCCCATATATTTTATGTTGTTGTCAGACTTATCGGCAGGCTTGATGTATGGACTTAACAGTACTCTTTCTCCCTTCTTAAGACCGCTGGAGGCAGGCGCTTCGCTTACAAGCCCTGCGGCTATTCGGCAGGGCGCTATGGGATAGTTGACCTCGGCCTTGCCTAGATAGATAGCAAGGTCGGAGCTTGACAGCGCGGCTTTGGTAATCTTGACTTTGATTTGAGTATCGTCGGCTACTGTCGGGATACTCTGGAGTTCGAGAGTATTAGGAGCAGTTATTTTCCAAATTTTCATAGTTGACCACCTTGTGCGAGTCATTATACCATATAACTGGACAAGTTGCAATAAAAAATGCGCTGCAAGCGCAGTGCGGCATTTTCCTGTCGGGTATAATAAATATTATAATATTAGGGTTAATTTTTGTTGACTAATTATTTCGGCATAAGTATAATGATAAGGCATTATCTAAAATAAGAGGTGATAAAATGAAAAGCAATACACATCCGCAATACAATACAGTTAAGGTAACATGCGCTTGCGGCGAGACCTTCCTGACAGGCACTACCAAGAATGTCGACAGCCTTAGAGTTGATGTATGCAACAAATGCCACCCCTTCTACACCGGAAAGCAAAAGATGGTTGAGACAGGCGGCAGAATAGACAAGTTCAACAAGCGTTACAACCGCGGCTAAGCAATAGCGACAAGATAGTGCGAAGTAATTCGCACTTTTTTGTATGAGCGGCTAAATGGGCTGTTTTCGGTAATAATCTGAGGAGCAGCCGAAGTGAAGAGGTAGTACAAAATGGCGAAGAAAACGGTATGTCCGATTGGCGGGCAGGCGGTGCTCGAGGGCGTTATGATGCGCGGCAGGCGCAGTTACGCAACGGCGGTCAGAACACCCGAAGGCAAGATATCGGTGGAAAGCGAAAGGCTTCCCGAACCGAAAAAATGGGCGAAGATACCGATATTGAGGGGCGTGCTCAATTTTTTTTCCATGATGTTTATGGGGACCAAAATCCTGATGCGCTCTGCCGAGGTATTCGGCGAACAGTTGGAAGCCGAAGAGCCTTCCAAAGCGGAAAAATGGCTTGCCAAGACCTTTCATATCGATGTGATGACCATAGCAATGGTTATCGGACTGACATTGGGGCTTGCGCTCTCTGTCGGGCTTTTTTTCGTGTTGCCTCAACTGATTGTATCGGGTCTTGAGCTTTTGGGAGTTGCATTGCATCCGATAATATTTAATCTTATCGAAGGCGTGGTACGCATAACTATATTCATGGCATATCTTCTGCTTGTGCGGATGATGAAGGAGATAAAGCGCGTATTTATGTATCATGGCGCGGAGCACAAGGTTATCAACTGTTATGAAAAGGGGCTTGAGCTTACTCCCGAAAACGCCAAAGGTCTGACTACCAAGCACGACCGTTGCGGTACAAATTTTGTTGTAATTGTGATGATTGTTTCTGTGCTTATATTCTCTTTGACCGGATGGACTGCTAATCCCGATTATCCCAAGGCAATTAATGTGCTGATACGCGTTGCGATAAGACTTGCGCTGCTGCCGGTTGTCGCCGGAGTCGCCTACGAGCTTTTGAAGCTTCTTGCGAAATATGACAATCTAGATCTGAAGAGCACACGTTTGACCTCCAGCCAGACGGGTGCTCTTCCGATCTAGATTGT
>CAYTUT010000178.1:0-3166 GCA_964441295.1 uncultured Christensenellaceae bacterium
TATGATGTTGTAGTTATTGGCGGAGGTCCCGCAGGTCTTGCGGCGGCGGTAGCGGCCTCGCGTGACGGAGCTAAGGTATTTTTAATAGAAAGAGAGCGGAGGCTTGGCGGTATTCTCAAGCAATGTATCCATGACGGATTCGGAGTGGTACGCTTCAAAGAAAAGCTGTCGGGCCCTGAATATACCGAGAGATTTATCGATATGCTGCTGGAGACTGATGCCGAGTACACAGTCAGTACTTTTGTCACCAATGTTGTCAGGACTGGCGAGGGCTTTAGCATTACATATGTCCACGAGGGCGGAGTCAAAACAATCAGTACAAAGACAATTGTGCTCGCAACGGGCTGCCGTGAAAGAACGGCGCGGCAGGTATTTATCAACGGAGACCGCCCGAGCGGTATATTTACCGCCGGTACGGCGCAGTACTTCGTCAATATTATGGGCAAGATGCCAACTAAGCGTTGTGTAATACTGGGCAGCGGAGATATCGGATTGATTATGGCAAGAAGGCTGACGCTTGAGGGCGCGGAGGTTGTGGCAGTATTCGAGATCAAATCCACTCCCTCGGGGCTTAACCGCAATATCGCGCAGTGCCTTAACGATTTTAATATACCTTTGCATCTTTCGCATACGGTGACGAGAGTAATAGGCACACAAAGAGTGGAGGCTGTCGAGGTAGCTAAGGTGGACGGCAAGATGAATGTAATCGCGGGGACCGAGCAGATTATACCTTGCGATGCGCTGATTTTGTCTGTAGGCTTAATACCCGAAAACGAGGTTGCGGGGGATTTGGGCGTGGTGCTTGACAACCGCACCAAGGGCGCAAAGTGCGACCAAAATCTAATGACTTCTATCGAGGGCGTATATTGCTGCGGTAATGCGCTGCACGTCAATGACCTTGTGGATTATGTATCCGAAAGCGCCGAAATCGCGGGGCTTGCGGCAAGCCGTTATGCCGGCAAGCCGAGAAGGTTGATTGATGTCGGTATTGGTAACGGGTGTCTGTACCTATTGCCTGAGCAGTTGGATCTCAATTCGGATATGACAAAGATTGTTTTCTATTTCCGCTCCATATGCGATATGGATAACGCGAAGATAATATTGAAGGTGGACGGCAAAGAGGTCTTTTCCAAGAAATACGCGCATTTAAGACCGCCAGAGATGGAAAGACTGGTGCTTGATATGACTAGCTACAATATTACGGAGAGCAGCAGAGTCGAGTTCGATTTGAGCTGCGGCGCGTAAAGAGGAGGGTGCGTATGGAAATGACTTGTATAGTTTGCCCTAACGGCTGCTTAATGAAGGTGGAAAAGCAAGGCGAGGATGTGCTGGTACAGGGCGCAAAGTGCAAGCGAGGCAACGATTATGCCAAGGCAGAGCTTACCGCGCCAAAGAGAAGCCTTACAAGCACTGTAAGGACAGTTTTTGCAGATATGCCAGTACTTCCTGTCCGAACGGCAGGGGAGATTGATAAGGGCGCAATTTTTGCTGTTATGACCGAAATTAACAAGGTTACGGTGAAAAAAAGGGTAAGAAGAGGCGATGTGATAATACCGAATGTTATCGGCAGCGGTGTTGATATTATCAGTACGAGCGATATGATAAGAGGTGATAAGAATGGAAAAGGAAATAGTACTGTCGATTGATTGCGGCACGCAAAGTACAAGAGCGATGCTTTTTGATAAAAAAGGCAATCTGCTTGCTAAGGTCAAAAATGTATTTGAGAAGCCGTATTTTTCGGAAAAGCCAGGTTACGCCGAACAGCACGCGGAGTTTTATTGGGATGCGCTGTGTAAATGCACTACTCAGCTCAAGGAAAAGTCGCCCGAACTGTGGCAACAGATTGCCGCGGTAACCGTAACCACAATCCGCGCAAGCTATGTGTGCGTCGATAAAGATTACAAGCCCTTAAGACCTGTAATTCTTTGGTTGGACCAAAGAAAAGCGCCCATTAATCCGCATAAAGATTTGCCCTTATTGCAAAGGACTATTTTTAAGGCTGTCGGAATGTACGATGCCGTTGTCAAGCAGATGCAAAAAGGCAGTTGTAATTGGATAATGAAGAATGAGCCGGATATATGGGAAAAAACTTACAAGTATATTTCTTACAGCTCATTCATGAACTACATGCTTTGCGGTTCGACTGCGGATGCTGTAGCTTCTCAGATAGGGCATGTGCCTCTCAACTATAAAAAACAGCAATGGTACGGGCCGAAGGAGCTTAACAGATGTCTGTTCAATGTGCCTACCGATAAGCTTTCGGAGTTGGTGCCGTCGGGGACGGTTTTGGGTACAATTACCGCGCAATCGGCGGCAGCTACCGGTATAGCCGAGGGAACCAAGGTTATTGCGTCCGGTTCGGATAAGGGCTGTGAAACGCTTGGCGTAGGCTGTATCAACGATTGCTGCGCATCCCTCTCGTTCGGGACTACCGCAACCATTCAGACAACAACTTCAGAATATGTTGAGCCAATAACCTTTATGCCCGCTTATCCTGCGGTCGTTGAGGGCAGATATAATCCCGAAGTGCAAATTTTCAGAGGTTATTGGATGATCAGCTGGTTCAAAGAGCAGTTTGCCAAGCACGAAGAGGCCCTTGCAAAAGAAAAGGGCATTATGCTTGAGGATATTCTCGATGAAAGACTGGAGCTGGTGCCGGCGGGCTGTAATGGGCTCTTGCTGCAGGCATTTTGGACCCCTGGGCTGAAAGAACCCGAGGGAAAGGGAGCGATAATAGGGTTTACAGATGTTCATGATAAGGACTATATATACCGCGCGATAATAGAGGGCATTGGCTTTGGTCTTATGGAAGGCTTGAGAGCTATGGAAAAGAAGTGTAAGAAGCCCGTAAAGTATCTTACGGTATCGGGCGGCGGCTCTTCAAGCAATATAATATGCCAGATTACCGCGGATATGTTCGGAATCCCTGTCAAGCGTGTGCAGACATACGAGACCAGCGGACTCGGCTCGGCAATGGTCACATTCTTGGGGCTGGGCGTGTACAAGAGCATAGAAGAGACGGTGGAAAACATGGTGCACTTCAGCGACACATTTGAGCCAAATATGAACAACCATGCAATATATGAGAAGATATACGAAAAGGTTTACAGCAAAATGTATAAACGGGTAAAACCCTTGTATCTCGCGATACGCGATATAATAAAAA
>CAYTUT010000179.1:0-3096 GCA_964441295.1 uncultured Christensenellaceae bacterium
AGAGAGCATAAGCGTGCTCGCCGGCTCTAAGCTCAACGCTTTTTCGTCCAACCCGTCAAGATACGGGTACACATTCGGCGGCTGGTTCGGCGATGCTGCCTTCGAGACCCAGTTCGTCTTTGGTCAGTCGGTATACGCCAACACGGTTTTGTATGCCAAATGGCAGCCCTTGCCGGTTACTGTCAAGTACGTCTATATGTATGGCAGTATAGAAGTTGTTGCCGGCGCCTATTTCGGCGAGATTCTCAATCTTCCGACGCTGACGCGCGACGCATTCAACTTTTTGGGCTGGTACAAAGACCAGACGCTGATAAATAGATATGACGAGACATCACAGGTAGACACATTCTACATAACGCTTTATGCGAAGTGGGAGAACAAAACTTTCAATGTGCAGACAGTGCAGAGCCCGGGCGGGTCAATAGTGATACTCAGCGCTTTGCCTATCGCGTACGGCGGTTTGCTGCGATATAGAGTTATACCGGACGCAGGCTACAATGTGGTGTCGGTAAGCGCCAACAATTATACCACCCCGATAACGCAGAGCGGAGTCGTGGAAAGAGCCGTAGCGGATGTTAAGTCCGATCAGGTGATTAGCGCGGTTTTTGAAAGGTATTCTGTAAACATCAGCATCAGCGTAGGCAGCGGCGGAACAGCGACCCCGTCCGGAGTTGCCAGCGTATTATACGGCGACAGCCTTTCCATATCCATTACGCCGTCGGCAGGTTATACCATAGGCACGGTAAGGGTCAATCAAATATCAACAAGCGTTACTAACGGTGTCCTCACTATTAACAACATCACCAGCGCGCAGACAGTTTCGATCCAATTCGCAATTAGTCAGCACACAGTTACGGTCAACGCCGTTAACGGGAGCAGCAACTTGACCAATAATCAAGCTACCGTATCATACGGCGGCAATCTCAGCGTGACAATTACGCCCAATCAAAATTTCCATATAGAAAGCGTCACATACAGAGGGTTGGTAAGCGGTACTGTATATCAGCATGCTGTTGCCAATAACCAAAGTACAACCGTTATTCTTACCAATATTACCGAAAACATGCGCATAGACGCCGTTATGAAGGGCAGTGTCGGTACTGTCAACGCTCTAGCTCTTTCGGGGGGCTCGATAAGCCCGTCAGGAACGCGCGAAGTTAATTTCGGCGAAAGTCTTTTGTTTACGGTCACGCCGTCTACAGGGTACCAAATAGCCGACTTGCAGCTTAACGGCGTTTCGCTGGGCAAGCTGTCGCAGTACACTTATACTCCGGGCCTGTCCGAGGATAATCTGGTGGCAACATTTGAGCTGATACCATATTATGTTCACGCAAGCGTCACGGGGAGCGGGAGCATATCTTTTGAGGGAGCCACCATTGTAAGGTACGGCGAGTCCATTACCTATACGATAACAGCGGCGGCGAATTATCATATAGACCACCTCTTGATTAACGGCAATCGGGTGGAGCGCTCTGGCAAAACGGCTGAATATGTCTTCAACAATGTAACATCCAACAATACGATAAGGGCTGTTTTTGCAATAGACACATTCACACTTACCGTCAGCATTGCAGGCAACGGGCGGCTGACTGTCGGTACAGGCGCTGGCGCGGTCAATATAACCTCATCCTCTGTAAGGACAGTTAATCACGGTACACCGCTATATATCTTTGCTAGCAGCGGCAACAACATTAGCTCGCTGACTGTCAACGGAAGCGCGGTCAACACAGCCGAATTAGTTAATGGTTATATTGGTCCGGTTGTGGAGAATATCGAAGTGTCAGCCGCGTTTTCTCTTAATGTTTATACCGTATCCGTATCGGTTATCGGCGGCGGCACGGTCAATGCACCCGCGACAGTCAGTCATGGCAGCAGCTTGCTTTTGGAGCTCAATCCGCAAGAGGGATACCAGTTCAAGAAGCTCACCGTGGGAGGCTCTGTGGTGAACGTGACCAATAATACATATCAAATAGTCAATGTTACAGGCAATATCGTAGCTGTAGCAGAGTTCGAGATAATTATTCTTTCGGTGACCGTAACGGCAGGCGTCGGCGGAAGTGTAAGTTATACAAGCAGCGTTGCATACGGGAGCTCAACGACCATTACCGTCACGGCTTCGCCCAATTATCATATTGCGTCAATTAACGCTTCATCGGGTAATTATTCGGCGGCGGTAGGTCAATCGAACTACGAGATAGTGCTTGCCGGTATCAGCAGTAATTTTAGCTGCAGTATTACTTTTGCCCTCAATACATATGAGGTAGTGTTCAACATTGGAGCCGGCGGAGCGGTTCAGCTGACCAACGGGACAATACTTACCGGCAACACAAGTTTCTTTATCGAACACGGCGCAACGCTTTCGGGCATGATTGTGCCTAATGTGGGCAAGCAGATCAGCTCGCTTAGCATTGACGGTGTCGGGTATGTAATAAGCACTTCTATAGAGATAGGGAATGTCGTTTCGTCACACAATATCTCAGTCACTTTTTCGGATATTTCTTATCAGGTAATGGCTGTACAGAGACCCAACGGGACACTATCGCTCTCTGCAACAACCGTCTTGCACGGGGGCAGCGTAACAGTAACAATTACCCCCTCAGCAGGTTACAAACTTGACAAATTGAGGGTTAACGGCGTTGTAGTCAGCGTAACAGGCAATACCTATGTAATACTTAACATCACATCAAATACCAATGTAAGCGCTGATTTCATTTTGCAATAACTGTACAAAACAAGAGTTGAGTCCAAATTTTTACTATGGTATTGCAATTTGGCAAAAAATGTTGTAATATTCATATAATAAAGGAGGCGGTTATGTCATTTGCAAGGTTTGTATTTAGGATAGTGGATGTAGTTTTTGATAAATCACAGAACGGGATTAGCTATGGGGATGTCGATTCCCAAAAGGACATCTCGTATGACGATTCTATCGATAGATGCAAGCTGGACATATACTGCAAGAATTTTGACTCTTCCAAAAAAAGGCCTGTGATACTTAATTTTCACGGCGGCGGATTTCTCGCCGGCGACAAAAATTTAAGAAGAGGCATAGCTAACTATTTCGTCAATAAGGTTGGGGATATCTTTGTAATCAAT
>CAYTUT010000180.1:0-3026 GCA_964441295.1 uncultured Christensenellaceae bacterium
GACATAAAGAATATTATAGAACTGTTTGGCAGTTCGACTGTTACTATAAAAAATATTTAGGAGGATTTTATGGGTAAATTCGGAGGCTTCGGCGGAGGAAACATGCAAGCATTAATGCGTCAGGCGCAAAAGATGCAGGAGGATATGGTTAAGGCTCAGGAGGAGCTGAAATCAACTGAGTTTACGGGCTCGGCAGGCGGTATGGTTGATGTAACGATGACTGGAGACAAGACGGTTGTCGCTATCAAAATTAAGCCGGAAGCGGTAGACCCGCAGGATGTGGAGATGCTTGAAGACTTGATTGTTGCCGCTATCAACGATGCTACCAGCAAGGTGGTCGAAGAGTCCGAAAGGGCAATGGGGCCATATGCCAGCATGCTTGGAGGAATGGGACTTTAATGAGACATATCGAGTCCATTGCGCGTCTTATAGAACAGCTGACCAAACTGCCGGGTGTAGGTAAAAAAACTGCAACCAGGTACGCGTACGCTGTTATAGCTATGGATGAAGCGGATGTGAATAGCTTTGCCAACGCTTTGCTGGAGGTCAAGCGCCGAGTGCATTATTGCAGTGTGTGCGGCAATTTTACCGATACCGAGACATGCGAAATATGCTCTTCGCGCGATAATTCACTGATATGCGTAGTCAAGGAACCCCGCGATGTTGCGGCATTCGAAAAAATTCAAGACTACAAGGGAGTATACCATGTACTACACGGTCAATTAAGTCCGATTAATGGAATAGGGCCGGACGATTTGCGTATAAGGGAGCTATTTGCGCGTCTAGATGGTGTCAAAGAGGTGATCATTGCCACTAATCCCGATGTGGAAGGGGATGCCACCGCATTATATATAAGCAGATTGATTAAACCGCTCGGGATACCTGTAACGCGAATAGCAAGAGGGTTGCCCGCAGGAAGCGAAATCGAATACGCTGACGAAGTTACGCTCGCAAGGGCGCTTGCGGAGAGAAAGCCGCTTTAGTTAATTAGATAATACTTGTAAAAAAGAAGATATTTGAAGCAATTAAAATTCTTGAAAAAAGCGACTATACAATTCGTATAGTCGCTGTACTTTTTGTATAGTTATTCTGTTTGCCTGAAATTAGTTTAATTTGTACGAGTATAATTTCGATTGATATAACTTAGTCGGATAATCAGACCGTTAGGTCATTATTAGCTTAAATGGTATTTTTCTGTCTTATATAGAAGATTGTATATAACAACGCTCAGCGGCATATTCAGCAACAATGCGGCGGGATAGAATATTGGAATAATCATGCTGTTGATATCGTATATATCCGCCTTGAATGCGAAGAAGCCGAGCAGTATCGTGATTACAAGCATATTGACATAAAGCATCAAAGCGCCGGCGATAGTTATCTTGAAATCGAATTGAGCCCTAATTCGTTTGTCCGGGTGAACTAGGTAATTGATCCATGCGTATATTGGTAAAACGAGTAGGGCGGCGGCTGTGCTGATATATGCAACAAAACCAATACCGACATATCTATCCACAAAGAAATATCCTAGGACTATCTGTATCAGCATTGCAAAGTAGACGAAAGCGTAACAGTCGCGCTTGATTTTGTTGGAGAATATAAAGTTCATGGAATAGTATGATGAAGTCGTCTGCTTTACATAAGGTCTTAGCTTATAGCCGACACGCATCATGCGTTCTTTGAGGTCGGCATAGCTAGAGGTCGCCACAGTGAGTACTGCGCCTTGCGATTTGGGAGTGATGGTCTCTGCGACTATATTGTCGTTGCGGCTGCCGAACATAGCGTCAAGGGTGGCGCGGTAAGGTGAGTCGGTGTTTTTGAGCTCATTAGTTCGGATAAACTCGTCCAAACTGCATTTGCGGCCGTGGGGCGCGGCGTCATCTGCCGCGGCTTCGCTATTAATACTTTTCTTTTCTTCGTTAGACACTTTTTTCTCCCTTGTATTCTGAAAGCTTTCGTCCGAGGCATTCTCCGGCAATACGGGCTGTTCGACTATCTCTGCTTCTTTATCCACAATCCCCAACAGCGCGAGCGCCTCAGTCTTGCGGCTCTCCCTTTGTGACATGATACTCAGCTGCATGTACGAGTTGGACGGCTTGTACTGAAAGACATCATTGAAATAAAAATCAATCCCGATTACCCCGTTTTCATTAACGAGCGCAATCCCGGTTCGACCGTACATTGCGTCATCAACCTCATCGGCAGAATACACCTTATACGAATTGTTGAATACGCGCTCCAACATCTCCTTAGATAAGTCCCAGCTTGTAACCGAGTTTTTTATCAGCTTTTTGCCATTCTCAGTGATATTAAAGACGCTATCTGTAGCGACCGAACCATTATTGGAATTAACATGCCCCTCATCTACAAGCTGCTTCAGGCAAGAGAACAATGCCTGCTCTCTGAAATAATAGGCTTTTTCGGTTTTTCGGAGAATACTCTCACTTATCTCAACAAAAGACAAAGCATCGCGCGATAGCATACGCAGAACATGGTTATTGACAAATTTACGCAAAAAATCAATATTGCTGTCCATACTAACATTTTACATTTATTACTCTGTAATGTCAACAGGCAGCGAAGAATTGCAAAGGGTAGAGGCGATGTATTTACAGCATATTTAGACAAGCATTTTGCAACTATTCGCAAAAGACAGCTTTTGCGAATAGTTGCACGCTATATCTGTCGATTAATGACGCACTACAGTATATATAGGCATTTTGTACTGCATTTTGTTGCCGCACTATCCCTCATTATTTGCCATATTTCGCCGCGCCGTTGCAAATGGCGACGCCGGTCGCGCTGCGCTCAGTGTTTATTGAAAAAGACATACCAAAATTTTCTACATTACCCATTGAAGGATTAGGTACTACCATTGACCGCAGACAATCTGCAGCAAAGTTTTTTACTAGGGTCAAAAATGAAATATCCTATATAATGATGGAATATAAAAATAACAGAAATTATAATTTGAATCGGCAGGCATGTTACTTCAAAATATTTGAGCTATACATTTTGTATAGTCA
>CAYTUT010000181.1:0-1829 GCA_964441295.1 uncultured Christensenellaceae bacterium
ACCTAGGCGGCAAGTCCAATGATGTCAAGGCCATAGCTCTTGTGGCAAAGAACAATCTTTTTGCGACACCCAAGCGCAGTTTTTTTTCCTTGAGCGGCTTGATTTTATTGTCTTTAATGTTTATTTGGATGATTATCGGACTGCTGTCTTACAATAAGACAAGCGATTATTATAATGAATACCACAGGCAGGACATTCAGATTATGACAGTTCCGGCAAGGGAATTGACAGCCGAGGATATTGGCAAAATTGAAGCTGTAGACGGTGTAATCACGGTTAACTATTATACTTCTGTGATCAACAATGTAGTAAGCTACGATATAGCCGGCGAGTATTTCAACGCGAGGCTAAGACCGGAGAGTACTTATTCGGGCATACTGTTCTCGGGAAGAATGCCGGAGAACAACGACGAGGTTGTGCTTAGCATCCCTTCGCAGAAAAAGTTTACTTCCATGAATCTCATAGGCAATACTGTCAGTCTGCATTTTGGTATTAATTACTACGATTTTGTTATTGTTGGTTTGATAATTGACAGTGCCGATATGCCTTCTGCCTACATCACTCAGCAATTAATTTCCACAACGGAAAACGGGCTTAATTACAGTTATGTCCTTAACGGACTTGTCGCGACATTCGAAAGCAATGCAAATTACAAAAAAATAGCTGCAGAGATTGAAGCAATGGGATATGTCACCTACTACAAGTATGCCGGAGCTAACCTTATCGGGTTCGATAGAATTTCTGTACTGATATTCTCCGCGATAGTGATATTTATAATGTATTTTGTATTCAATGCTATACAAGGTTCGGTTAAGAGCGCCGCAGAGGGTAAGAAAAAGGATTATAATATTATGCGTACTGTCGGGTTGTCCGACCGCTTTATTAAGACGGTATACTATTTTGAAATGGCACTGATCGCCCTTATTGCGTGGGCTGTCACGATAGTACTGTCCTTTGTCGGGATAATGGTATACTCTCCGATTGTTTCGCCTTCGCTTGCTTATGGATTTCAGTTGATTGCCTCGGGAGCATTACGCTTTGCTTGGGTTAGCGCGCTGGCGCTTGCGGTGATACTGTTTGTAACACTCAACAATGCTACCCGTTTTAATAAAAAATTCTTTAAGCACACCGTTAAGAACTCGTTGCTGGAGGTCTGATTATGCTGAAAATCACAGGATTAAAGAAGTATTTCAACAAAGGGCGTCCAAATGAGATTCACGCAGTCGATGACATCTCCCTCACCCTTGAGGGGGCAGGGCTTGTTGTACTTCTCGGCAAAAGCGGATGCGGCAAAACCACTTTGCTCAATGCGATAGGAGGACTTGACCGTCCCGACAGCGGCGAAATAGTTATTGACAGTGACAAGATCGGCGAGTACAACGCAAAGAAGTGGGACAGCATACGCAATAGCAAGATAGGTTATATTTTTCAAAACTACAACCTGATCAACGAGGTCAGCGTATACCAAAATTTAGAGGTAGTGTTGAAGCTCGCCGGACTTACCGACCGGCAAGAGTACAAGAAGCGTATAGAATATGCGTTAAGCCTTGTGGGCATGGAAAAGTACAAGAACCGTCGCCCTGATACATTATCCGGCGGACAGCAGCAGCGTGTCGGTATTGCGCGCGCTCTTGTCAAGGGCGCAGAGATAATCATTGCAGATGAACCTACCGGCAATCTCGACGACAAAAACACGATGGCGGTAATGGAGATTCTCAAGGGGATATCAAAGCACTGTCTTGTTGTGCTGGTTACTCATGAGGAAAGGCTTGCGGATTTTTATGGCGACAGGATTATCCGTCTGGTTGACGGCAAGATTGTATCGGATA
>CAYTUT010000181.1:1858-2977 GCA_964441295.1 uncultured Christensenellaceae bacterium
TAGGCATGCCGACATAATATATCTAGGTGACCTTGATAAGCGCGAATACAAAATGGGAGATGTAGAGATTAACTATTTTTTTGACAAAGATCAAAAGCCCATTACTCTAGACATTATCAATATCGAGGGCAAGATACTATTGCGTCCAAGGATATCGGAAGGGAAGGTAACCTATATCTCCGAAGGCAGCACCATAGCGCTTAAAGAGGGCAAGTACAAAAGCAAAGAAAAGCAGGATGTTGAGTTTTATGTCAACTCATCTGTGCTGTCAAAGATTGACAAGCCCGCGCTGAGCGTGTTCAATACCGGCAAGGTGGCGCTAAATTCGGTCAATAATTATTTGGCGGTTACGGGTTCGAAGGGGAGAAATCCGTATAAAACAATGTTCTTTACCGCTTTTTTAATAGTAATCCTTATTGCGCTTATCGCGCCGTCTTTCGTATTTGACGCTAAGAATGAGCTTGATAATGACTCGAATATGCTTATAGTCAACAACGCTGTATTGTCCGATATCGCGCCTTTTGAGGCGGATGCATCTATTAATATGGTAATAAATAGGTATGCCGCCGAATCGACTTTGAACATATCGGTTGACAAAGTCCCATTCAATACAACAATTCCAATATACAGTTTAAGAGGCTCAATCATGAATTATATGAGCGCCAAATATGCGGTGATTCCATACAGCGCGGTAAGCGCTGAGCCGCTAGCAGCGGGGGATGCTTATCTTGACATACTGTTGTATGAGCGGCTGGCGGCAACTGACGAATATAAGATGCAGGGCTTTTCTTCCAAGGATTCGCTTATTGGTCAGACCATTAGCAATGTTAGCTTTTATTATGGAATGGACGATATAGAATATGGAAACTATGATGGCTATTTCAAGCTGAGGATAGCGGGTTTTGTCAACAGGGGAGAGCCGCTTATTTATCTTTCGGATGCGGATTATCAAAAAATGTACCGAACTGACGAGGGAGAGTCTCCTTATGTTTATGTGCTTGCCAACGATGCTCGCGCCGCACAAAAGCTGCTGTCTGACGCCGGATTTTCGGTCAAGAACTGCCGCAGGGAGATGATACGCCAATTCTATTTGTATGCGTTCAGGCGCTCGATAACCAT
>CAYTUT010000182.1:0-2916 GCA_964441295.1 uncultured Christensenellaceae bacterium
CGTCTTATCTGTCCGCTGAAGTCCTGGATGCCACGGCGAAAATCCTGTTTGCAGATTTTGAACAAAAGTTTATTTTTTCTTGCAAATTAACAAATTATGCGGTATAATATAAACAAAGGTTTATGTAGGGAAGATATGGAACTCAACGAAAGAATAAGGATATTGACTGAAGGCGCAAAATATGATGTGAGCTGCTCGTCTAGCGGCTCCACTACCGCGGCGCAAAAGGGCAAACTCGGCTCATCTTCTGCCGGGGGAATATGCCATTCGTTTACAAGCGACGGAAGATGTATTTCCCTTCTCAAAATATTGCTTACCAATAACTGTGTGTACGACTGCATTTATTGTGTCAACCGCAGAAGCAACGATGTTACGCGCGCTTCTCTTACGCCTCGCGAACTGTGCGAGCTGGTCATGGGGTTTTACCGCCGTAACTATATTGAAGGGCTATTCCTCTCAAGCGCTGTGGAAAAAAGCCCCAACCAAACAATGCAGCTGCTGACGCAAGCTGTGGAAATGCTGCGTAATGAGTATGGATTTCGCGGTTATATTCATCTCAAGGCGATACCCGGCGCGGACAACGATATGATCGACTACGCATCGCGATGGGTGGACCGAATGAGCGTCAACATTGAGCTGCCCACAGAGAACAGTCTGAAGCTGCTTGCGCCTCAGAAAAAAAAGGAGGCAATATTATCCCCTATGCGGATGCTTGCCGATACCTGCCGCAATAATATGCTTGAAGGGACTGAGGTCGTAAAAATACCCGCGGGGCAGACTACGCAGATGATTATTGGAGCCTCTAATGAAAGCGACGCGCAAATAATGCGGCTGACCGAGGCGCTCTATGGCAACCTCAGGCTGAAAAGGGTCTACTACTCCGCCTATGTCCCGGTCAACGAGCATTCCCTGCTGCCTGCGCTGCCTGTGGATTTACGGCGCGAACACCGTCTGTATGAAGCGGACTGGCTGTTGCGCTTTTACGGCTTCAACGCCGCAGAGATATTCGGCAGCCGCCAAAATCTGTCGCTTGACCTAGATGTAAAAAGCGACTGGGCTCTACTGAATTATCATCTTTTCCCTGTCGAAGTCAACAGCGCAAGCTATGAAATGCTGCTTAAAGTGCCCGGGATAGGCGTACGCAACGCCTACCGCATTGCAAAGGCAAGACAGCACGGGCATCTTACCGAGGACGCCCTTAAGAAAATGCGTGTTGTAACAAAGCGCGCGCAATACTTCATTACCGTTAACGGCAAGTTTTTGGGCGGCACCGAAAATCCCTCGGTGATTCGCAATATCATCAGCGGTAATCAGCTTCTCCTTGGCAAAAAGACATCGTACGAGCAAATGAGCATGTTCAGCGCGCAAAACGCGCTCACCGGTGAATTCTGATGAAACTGCTGTTAACCGACAATAATTTTGCCGCATTTCTTACTGCGATTCATTATGCATATTATGTTTCCCGTCCGGACATCATCACATCCGACTGCGCCGCTATCTCGATGCTTGATGAGGTTGTGGAGATTTTTGCCGATTTGGAATTGGCGCGCAAAGTGAGAAAAGGAATAATCGACAAAGTCGGTCATTCGGGATACAAGGAAATCAGTGACGCTTACCTTTCTTGCGACAAAAACAAAGAACAGATAATTTTCGAATATCTCAATTTGCTGTTTCGGTTCGGCAAGGCAGTATTCGATATGCATAATAATGAGAAGGTAATTAGTTTTGAGCATTTGTTGAAAAAAGTATGGCACGAAGCGCACCGCATGCACGGCTTTTTGCGCTTCCAAGAGATGGACAACGGCATATACTATTGTTTCTTCGGCACCGACAATGACATATTGGAGCTAATTTTGCCTCACTTCAAAGCAAGGTTCAATACCCAGTGTTTTGTGTTGCATGATATTAAGAGAAAAAAGCTTGCCTATTACGATGGAAAAGAATGTCATCTATTGCCTGTCGCGGAGAGTATTTCCATTTCGCTAAGCGACAGAGAAAGGCTGTTCAGTTCGCTTTGGAAAGAATATTTCGGCAATGTCGCCATCGCCGAAAGAACAAATCCGCGTCTGCAGACCCAATTCGCTCCCAAAAAATACCGCTGGTTTATGAATGAATTCTAAAGCCGCCAAGAAGATAGAGAATAAGCGTAGTGTTGCCGCGCCGCGATATGCTATGTTACGCCTCCAAAACCTCGGCTTCCACTTTTTTCGCTGACTTTTTCTCTATTACCACGGTCTCAAGCAAATGCGTTTTGCCGCTTGCTTTCAACACTGCCTTCCAAATATACGGCAAGAAAAACAAGACTATTCCAAGGACTAGAGCGCCCACAAAAAACATACCCATTGTATAATGCGTGCGGAACAATATAAAATCTATATTACCCTGCAAGAAAGGCAAGGGCGCGCCGGGCTGAAAGGCAGGAATCGCGAGAGCGCCCAATACGCTGTTGACAATCAGCGACCCGCTGTTGGTATGCATCTTCGTGGTGATTTTGCCGCTGATTGCCGCTTTGGTGAAGGCAATGAGGTTCATAGCAATGTTGACAAGGGAAATAATCAAAGCAAGAACCATCATGTATCTTGACATGAATTCCAGCAAATCCCCTACTCCTGTCCAGCTGCGCGAGAGCACATCTGACGGCTCCACAAATGTGGTATAGTATATCGAATCGGTTTCTATCCCCAATTTCTCTATAATAGGATAGTTAAAGGGAGCGCTAAGAGCGTCCCATCCCGTTACCGAGAAGCCGTCAGGTCCAGCTACATATGTGCCAAAATACGTAGCCACGAACAACAGGCAAAGCACTATCAAAATGACAGGAAGCAGCCTTCCTTTGATGTATGTAACCTCTTTGTTGTCTTTCTTTGTGGATTTCATATGCCCCCTTAACTTGTATAAATTATTTTGATTATACCA
>CAYTUT010000183.1:0-2863 GCA_964441295.1 uncultured Christensenellaceae bacterium
CACGACGCTCTTCCGATCGATCGGAAGAGCGTCGTGTAGGGAAAGAGTGTATTATGATTTTGCCGCTGTTGCTGGGATCTGTTATGAGCTCCTCGTACCCTACCATGGCTGTGTTGAATACCAATTCGCCGAGCGCCTCACCGCGGTATCCGAAAGCCGCGCACTCGTATACGGTGCCGTCGTTAAGTGTTAAAAATGCCATATTATCCTCCGATTGTATTTATACCTTTGTAATTGTACAGAGCATCTGCAATATCACGCTGCATATTTATAGCCGCACGGCGCGCAGCCTCTTTTATTGACAGGTACTCATAGCCTTTTTCTTTATACGCGCAGATTATGCCTCTTGAAGAATTGACTATTGCGCCAAGTCCTTTACTGTCAAAGCAAACCGCAAGATCTTCCGCCTTGCCGCCCTGCGCGCCGTATCCCGGAACCAAAAACATGGTGTAAGGAAGCTCCTTGCGCAGTTTTGCCGCCTGCTCTTTATGCGTTGCGCCGACAACCGCGCCCACAGTACTGTATCCATAGTTGCCTATGCCGTCCTTGCCCCAATTAGCAACCAGCGCGCCAACTTTTTGGTATATTGTTTCTCCGGTTGACAAGACCAAATCCTGCAATTCGCCGCTAGTTGGGTTGGAGGTCTTTACAAGGACGAATATTCCCTTTCCGTACTTTCTGGTGTTTTTCAAGAAAGGTTCTATACCGTCCGTACCGAGATACGGGTTGACGGTAAGATAATCCGAAGGAAAGGCCTGAGCGAAGCCGTCTCCGAGCGCCGTTTCGCCCAAGAAAGCGTCGCTGTAACAGCTTGCGGTTGAGCCGATATCGTTTCTTTTTGCGTCAGAGATAACAATAAGTCCTTTTTCTTTGGCATATACCAGCGTATCAAAAAAGGCTTTCAGTCCTGCTACGCCGTACATTTCGTAGTAGGCAATCTGCACCTTGACGGCAGGGACAATGTCAAATACGCCGTCTATAATCTCTTTGTTATATTCAAGTATCGCCGCCGCAGCCTCGTCAAAGCTGTGTATTTGCTGCTGCTTTTCCTTGGGCAGATATGCAAGAGAGGGGTCAAGACCCACTACAGACGGATTTTGCTTCTCTATTATTCTCGTGATAAGTTGATCAACCACAGATGTTTCCCTCCCTGTATACTATTTTGCCGTCCACAAGCGTCATTACTACTTCGCCTTTCACTTTAACTCCGTTGAAGGGCGTATTCTTGCCCTTGGATAAAAACTTCGAGCCATCTATCACCCATTCTTTATCCAAATCGCATATTGTTATGTCAGCTTTTGCGCCCTCTTTGATAGCGCCTCCCTCTACCTTGAGTATTGCCGCGGGGTTGGCGCTCATTAATTTTGACAAGTTGCTAAGGCTCATACCGTTTTCCTTTACCAGCTTTGTGTAAGACAGCGCAAACGCCGTCTCCAGACCGCTTATCCCGAATGCCGCTAAGGCGTATTCGATATTCTTCTCGTCATTATGGTGCGGCGCGTGGTCGGTTGCTATCGCGTCAATAGTCCCGTCAAGAAGCCCCCCTATTATCGCCGCTGCATCCTCGGACTCCCTTAGCGGCGGATTAACCTTTGTGGATGCGTCAAAATTGCATATCATGTCATCGGTAGCGCTGAAGTAATGCGGACATGTCTCCGCCGTTATTTTGACGCCGCGCTGCTTGGCATCTCTTATGATACTTACACTGCCTTTGGTGGAGATATGGCAGATGTGGACATTTTTGCTAAGTGTCTCGGCAAGTATTACCTCTCTTGCTAGCATTACCTCCTCTGCTGCTCTTGGTATTCCCTTGAGGCCGCTGAGGCTGGAATTATAACCTTCGTTAACCACTCCGCCGTCTGCAAGCTTTTTGTCCTCGCAGTGGGAGAATACAGTCAACCCGAAGTCGCCGGCATATTCCATCGCAAGTCTCATTATGCGTGAATCCCATACAGGCTGACCGTCATCGCTTATCGCGACAATACCGGCCTTTTTCATCTTGCCTATCTCGGCTAGCTCCTCGCCCTTTTCATCCTTAGTAACAGCGCCAATCGGCAGTACCTTTGCAAGTCCAGCTTCTTTTGCGCGCGAAAGTATATACCCCACTATCGCCGCATTATCGCACACTGGCTTTGTATTGGGCATACATGCAACCTGCGTAAAGCCACCCTTGACGGCGGCTCTTGTACCGCTTAATATATCTTCTTTGTACTCATATCCGGGCTCTCTCAAGTGTACGTGCATATCTATAAAGCCGGGGAATATATATAGTCCCTTAGCATCTATAACAGTATCCGCTGACAGGCAATTGCCAATCTCCTTGACTATGCCGCCTTCGATTAGTATATCGGCCGCATAACACTCTTTTTCGGTTACGATAGTTCCGTTTTTTATTACATAAGCATTCATAAACACCTCTTATTTCCTTGTCAGTATGGATAGTATCGCCATTCTGACTGCCACACCGTTAAGCACCTGTTCTTCAATATAGCTGTTTTCCGCATCAATCAGCCTCGAGGACAGCTCCACTCCACGGTTAACGGGTCCGGGATGCATTATCATCGCATCGGGCTTTGCAAGCGCCAGTTCCCTTTCGCCGACCCCGAAAAACTCGCTGTACTCGGCAAGCGTGGGGAATAATCCGCCCTGCTGCCGCTCAAGCTGTATTCTCAGCCCCATTATTACATCCGCTCCGCGCAATGCCTCCTCTCTGCTTGCCGCCCTAGCGCCGCCCAAACGCTCCACCTCCGGAAGCATCATAGTCGCCGGAGAATACAACACCACATCCGCGCCAAGCTTAGTGAGCCCGAATATATTGCTTTTGGCGACTCTTGAGTGCTTGATATCGCCGAGTATTGCAACC
>CAYTUT010000184.1:0-2817 GCA_964441295.1 uncultured Christensenellaceae bacterium
TCTCGTTCATTTCACCCACCCCATTGAAGAATCAATACACCTCTTTTGTTTTTTGAAGAAAGGCTTTGGTCTTCTCGTTAGTCGGATTACCGAATACCTGTTCGGGAGTACCTTGCTCGGCGATAACCCCGTCCGCCATAAATATTATCTTGTCAGCAACATTCTTAGCAAACTCCATTTCGTGTGTTACGACAATCATTGTACTGTCACGGTCTTTGAGACTCCTTATAACATTGAGCACTTCACCAGTCAATTCGGGGTCAAGCGCCGATGTCGGCTCATCAAAGCATAGTATATCAGGCTGCAGCGCAAGCGCTCTTGCAATCGCCACTCTCTGCTGCTGCCCGCCGGACAGCTGATGCGGATAAGCATTAACCTTGTCAACTAGGCCAACACGCTCAAAGGTATGCATGGCATTTTCCTTATTCTGCTTACTTAGCTGCGCTTTGTATTCCGAAACCGCCTTGCCGACACAAGCTAAGGCTCTTACGCCTTTCAGTCCTTTTTGCCTTGCCTCCTTTTTAACTGCGGCTCTTTTATCTCTTACTTTGTCCCTCAACAACAGATTGGGCGCGAGCATAATATTTTGCATTACCGAATACTGGGGAAACAGATTAAAATTTTGGAATACCAGTCCAAAGTGCAATCTCTTGCCGCGTATATTTCCGTCCTTATCCCCATTTGTCTTACCATTGAAAAGAATCTCGCCATTAAGCAGCATTTCGCCGCTGTCAGGTGTTTCCAAAAAGTTAATACATCTGAGCAGCGTAGTTTTTCCACTGCCTGATGAGCCGATAATGGCTAGCACCTCTCCCTTCTCCACAGTAAAACTTATCCCCTTGAGGACTTCCAGACCGCCGAAGCATTTGCGCACATCCTTCATCTCAAAAAATGCCATAACTCGCCCCTTATGTCCTAAAATACGAGAGCTTCTTTTCCAATCTTGAGAACAAAACCGTCAAAACACCCACAAATATCAGATAGAACGCTCCTGTATAGAATAATGGCCAGACAAGCGCTTTTGTCGCTGTGATATTATATGCTACCATTAATATCTCTACAACTGCGATAACCCTAACAAGCGAAGTGTCCTTGACCAGAGTAATTATTTCGTTGGACATCGGCGGCACAATGCGCTTTACAACCTGCAAAAGCACTACCCTGAAAAAGATTTGTGATTTTGTCATTCCCAAGACCTGCCCCGCCTCATACTGACCGCGCGAAATGCTCTCGATACCGCCGCGGTATATTTCGCTAAAGTACGCCGCGTAGTTAATTACGAAAGCAATCAGCGCCGCTTCAAAACGCGGCAGACTGACCCCCCATAGCATTCCCGGCAAATAAAATACAACAAATATTTGCAGCATCAAGGGAGTACCGCGTATTACCCATACGAATGCTCGGGTAAGCAGCATGAGCGGCTTGAATTTGCTCATGGAGCCAAATGCCACGATTAAGCCGAGCGGCAATGCCAATACCAAAGTAAAAGCAAACAGTTCTACAGTAATGCCAAAGCCTATTAGTAATTGTTTTGTTACATCCCAAAAAGTCATTCTCGATACATCCGCCCCGACTAACAGCTAGTAGCCGTTAATGCTCTTCTGTATTTCTACGCAAAAATGCCCGTTCCCTGCGGGACTTTGCCCGCAGGGTGCGGTACTATTTACTATTTCTTAGGTATAAGCTCGCCTTCAACACCGTATTTAGCAGCGATTTCTGCCAAGGTGCCGTCCGTCAAAAGCTCATCAATTATTGCGTTGACCTTCGCGGCCATTCCGCTGCCCTTTCTAAAACCTATTGCGTATTCTTCGCCTTCAAAAGGTACTGCTGTCACTATTGAGAGATCAGAATAATCGCCCGTACCTACTATTGCCTCCGCCATAACCTTGTCAATAATTGCAAAATCTGCGGTTGATGACTTAACTTCCATCAGCGTTGCCATCTGACTTGCAACAGCAGTGTATAAGTTAGTCAATTTCTGCGCTACCGGTTCGCCCGAGGACGCAACCTCTGCAACTCCCTTTTTGCCGGCAAAGCTAGTCTCCAATGTGTAATCTCCCAACGCGCTTGTCTTAACTACGGCGCATTGCTCGTTATTCAGATAGCTCTGAGTGAATTCAACCTCTGACTTTCTCTCTTCGGTAACTGTAAACCCGTTCCAAATGCAATCGATGGATTTGCTGTTGAGCTCGAGAAATTTTGCATCCCAGTTGATTATCTGAAACTTAGGAGAAAGCCCCAGCTTCTCGCATACGGCAATAGCGAATTCGGTATCAAAACCAACAAATTCGCCATCATCAAAATAATTCATCGGCGCATAATATGTAACACCGATGATCAGTGTGCCCTTATCGGTGATGTAATCCACATCGCTCTTTTTGGAGCACGCCGTAAAGGTGACCGCCATAATTGCAACCAGCATAATAACCGCTACAAAGCTAATAATCTTTTTCATAAAAAAACTCCTTGTACTTTTATAGGTATATTATACTTTAGCGCACTAAAGAAGTAAAGCCTTTTTGCAGTTTTTTTATTATTAATTTATCAAGCTTTCCGCCCTATATCAGCAACTAGCGCTGTCAAGGCTATAAAAGTATTCTTTTTTTATCTAACCCGCATAGGCATCAGCATAATCAGTGTTGCTGCAGACTAATATAATAACCGACCGCTTTTTTATCAATAGCGAGGCGCATTACATTCCCCGTTCCTCTTATCAGTTGTCGTGCTCGCAAAAACCCATGCTTATTGACATTTTGGCATTAGCTGATATAATGATGGTATATATGATTTGAGGTAATGATATGATTAACAAGTTTT
>CAYTUT010000185.1:0-2802 GCA_964441295.1 uncultured Christensenellaceae bacterium
TTGAGGGCGCGGTATTCATCTATAACGGTCTTGCGCATACGCTTCCGCTCCTTAACGCCGTAACGATACCCGGCGTGAGTATTGAAATAATCGGAACAACCGCCACAAATGCCGGCACAGTTGTCGGACAAATCATAATTTCTAGCGACGGCGGCAACTTCCTGTCCGAGACAATAACTGTTACTTTCAACATCGAAAGACGCGTTGTCAACATCAGCGAGTTAATCGCGTCTGACAAAGTGTATGACGGTACGGCGCATGCTTCACTGCTTTCGTATCAATCCGACATTCTACCGTCCAGCGCGGTGAGCGTAGTTGCGACATCGGCAAGTTTTGCGAGCATTCATGTGGGCAGCCATATTGTATCCTTCGCGCTTGCTCTCGCTGGCGCGGATGTCGATAACTATGTGCTTGCAAGCGCTTCTCTTGCTTCGACTGCGCCCGCACTAATAACGGCGCGCCCCATTACAATAACCGGTGTAGCAGCAGAGGAGCGTATATATGACGGCACTAATATTGTGACGCTCAGCGGCGGCGCTCTGCAAAATGTAATCAATGAAGAGCTGGGATTTACCCTAGGCACGGGATTGCTTTCATCCGCTGATGTCGGAACAGAAAGAGCCGTTACCACAGCAATAATAATAACAGGTGCAAATGCGGCAAACTACAGCTTTACCCAGCCGGAGCTTACAGTTAACATCTCTCCCAAATCGCTGACCGTTACCGCGGCATCTCACACAATCGCGGCTAAAAAGCCTCTGCCGGAGCTGACCTACACAATAGACGGTTTGGTTGATACCGACGCAATAGAGGGCGCGCTTTCTGTAGCGACTGACGGTAAAAAGACTGGCTCATATGAGATTACGCTCGGCAACCTTACCGCCGGCGACAACTACACAATAACCTATATTGCGGGCACTCTGACAGTAAAAACACCGGCTTATATCTGGGTAATTGTCGGCTTGTCTTCGGGGCTAGGCGCGGCGGGCGCAGGAGCGGCAGTCTATTTCTTCCTGATCAAAAAGAAGAAACTGCCGATCAAAACAAACAATCGCGAAATTAAAGACTAATCAGTGACATATTCCATCATTATACTAGAGATGACAAATATCTAAAGGAGACAATTATGTTGAGTATTGCAGTAATAGGACTAGGCTCAAGAGGTACAAATTATATGCGCTTTTTGCGGTTGTTCTGCGCAAAACAGGCAAATATAACCGCAATCTGCGATATTAGCGAGGTCAAGCTAAAGGAAGTAGGCGACAAATACGGTATCCCTGAAAATATGCGCTTTAACAGCGAAAAAGCTTTTTTTGCTGAAAAAAGAGCGGACGCAGTGTGGATCTGCACCGGCGATACGCTGCATTACAGGCAATGTATGGCCGCGCTCGCATTGGGCTACCATATCATGGTTGAAAAGCCCGTATCTTCAAACATTGAGGAGTGTCTTGAAATTGAGAGGACAGCAAAAGAAAAAAATCTCCATGTCGTGGTTTGCCATGTGCTGAGGTACAGCAATTATTACCGCAAAATCAAGGAGCTGTTGAAGAGCGGTACGCTCGGAGACATCATGACAATCAATCATCAAGAGAATATTGCATATTACCACTTTGCGCACAGCTATGTCCGCGGCAACTGGCACAAGAAGGAGACAAGCGCTCCCGTTCTGCTTGCAAAATGCTGTCATGACATAGACATAATCAGCTGGTTTATGGAAGGAGAGGCTGAAGATGTTCAAAGCTATGGCTCCCTCAATTATTTTAGAAAAGAAAATGCGCCGCAGGGCGCCCCCCAACGCTGTATCGAGGGATGCCCGGATAAGGCTTGTCCATATAATGCGGTCAATCTTTATCTCAAAGACCCTTTTTATAAGGCAAAATTTGTCAAGTTTATGCCGCGCGTCTTAACGGGCAAGAACAAAAACACCAAAGAGGATGTACTTAAGGCATTAAGCTGCGGGGACTACGGCAGATGTGTATTCAAATCAGACAATGATGTGGATGACCATCAAAGTCTTATTATGCGGTTTTCAGGCAATAGAATCGCTACGCATACCCTTTCGGCTTTCACAGACAGTTTTTATCGCAAAACGCATATAACCTGTACAAAAGGCGAAATTATAGGCGATGACGCTTCGGGCAAGCTGAAGGTTAATTATTTTGGAAAGAGAAGTAAAACAATCCGTACAAAATTACTTCCTTTACCCGGCCATATTGAGGGCGATTACAAGCTCGTTAAGGCCTTTGTTGACTTATTGGCGGGCAACATCACTAATTTGTCGGATTTGACACTTATTTCGGCAACTATTGCCTCGCACCGCACAATAGCGCGCGCAGAAGCTACCAAAAAGTAGCAACCCTTTATTCAGTTGCATAAAATTGCTTTGTTCAAAATGTCAAAGCTTTTTTATTGTTATTGATTTTGAGGACATAAGTATAGTATAATTATTAATATGATAGATATAAATTTAGCTTGGTCCGATATTATGGACCGCCTTTCAATAAATGTTTCTTCAGCGGCTTATGAGATTTATTTTGTACCGCTCAGGCCTCTTACCGCGATCGAGGACAAGCTTATTATAGTCGCCCCGCGCGCTTCTCAAAAAAATGTTATTGAAAAAAGCTACATTCCGGTTATAAAAAAGTCTATGTCGGAGATTAATTCATTTTTTCGCGAAATCTCTATTATCTTAGAAGCGGAGGCAGACCAGTATTATATTACGGTTGCAGATACAAAAAGCGCTTCTTCGAGTGCTTCAGAGGATTCTTTCTCTATACCCTTCATCAAAAGCTACACTTTTGA
>CAYTUT010000186.1:0-2787 GCA_964441295.1 uncultured Christensenellaceae bacterium
AGCAAGCATGGCTCCGGTTATTGCCGCCTCCAAATAACTTATCCCGAGCAGTAGCGGCCCAAGCAGTACTACCGCGGCAATTTCAAAGGTTGCTGGCAAAAAGCACATCAAAACGGCGGGACGCCCTACTGCTTTCAGCTCTTTAATGTTGAGCGTCAGCCCGGCGCGAAGCAATATTACAACCAGCGCTATCTCTCTTAAATCCGCCGATATGCTAAGAATACTGTCGTCGATCAAATTAAGTACGAACGGACCAAGAACGATTCCGGTCAAAAGCATGCCGATAAAACCCGGCAATTTGAGCTTTTGAAAAATGCCGGACAACACAAATCCTAATATTAATATCAAAGCAAGGCTTAATAGCATTTTTCCTCCAAGCAACCGAGTTGCTAATATTATTACAAGCTAGCCCTCTTTTGGTGGGCAATTATATAAAAAATGACTTCCGCGCGAAAATATTCGGCAGAAGTCATCAGCAAGTAATTGCGGTTTTAGCCAAGCTACGGGAGCACTTCATTCCCTTATTCTTACGATATTATAATCCTATTATTCACTTTGGTCAAGTGCTATCTCAAAAAAATGTTAGTCTATGATTGCTCCATCGTACATTTCGGCGATATACAACGCTTTTTCTCTATCATTAAGACCGCCTAGCTCCAGAGCAAGAGTAAGCCTTTCTTCCTTTTCCGCCTCGGTCATTGTGACAAGTGTGCCTGACTTTTTGCGTTCAATGAAGTATCTTACTCTGGTAAGCTTGCGGTTGTCCACTTTATACTTGAATGATGCGAACATCGCGAGCGAAATCAGCAAGGCTATAGAGCCTCCCAGCAGTAATCTGATTGTCAGCAGTACTTCGGGGCTTTGTATAACTATAACATCGCTTACGCTTTCGATATAACCTGCCGCTCCCAAAACCAAGCCCACTACCCATACTCCGAGCGCGCCGGCGAGCTTCCTTACAAGGGTCATTATACCGCTATAATTGCCCGTCGGCCGCTTGCCTGTCTTTAGCTCTGCGATGTCGACAGTATCGGGGAAGACTATCCAGGGCATCATTTGAGCGCCGCCAAAGCCGAAGCCCATAAGCATGGCTACTATAGGCACCAAAATGGTAGGAGTCCACGAAGGTGACATCAACGCAAGCATAATTCCGCTTACTATGTACATTGGCAAGCCCATGCGGAAGGCGTACTGCTTGCTCTTTTTGTCCATAATTATTCTCACCAGCGGAAAAGCGATGACAGCAGATACCATTATGGGCGCGATAATAAACATTGAAGAGAATTTCGAACCGAACAATGTCGCTCCGCGCCACACATCGGTGGCATAGAATACGGCAAGCGCTGCGATAATATCCATACACATATACGCTGTAACATACATGGAGATGTGCCACTTAAACGACTTATTTTTGAAAGGCTCTACATAAGTGCCGATATTGAACTTGCCTTTATCCTGATTTTCTGCGCGTTTGATTCTCTCCTTAACTACAAAGCCGCAAAGTATCAGACCTCCGCCGAATAGAGCGCCGAAAATACCCGCTGTTATCAGCCAAAACTGTGTGCCGCTTATCGCAGGCAAAAAACTGCTGTCGGGCGCTGTATACGCTTCGAGTAGCAACAGGGGAATAATGTATGCCAAACCCGATGAAACCGCGGTAAATACCAGCTTGACGGTGTTTGCATTATTTCTCTCTCTAAAATCGGGGGAAATATCGCTGCTCATTGAGGTATACGGCACCTGCGTTATGGTCGAGCATGTGTTCCACAATAAATACATGGCGAGTATATATGCCGTCTTGCCGGCAACCGATATGCCAAAATTATTAATAGGCATAAAGAGCAAGAATATTGCAACTATCAGACAGAAACCGCCGATTATCATATAAGGCTTGCGTCTGCCGTACTTGAACCTTGTGCCGTCCGATATGACCCCCATGAGCGGGTCTGATATAGCGTCCCATGCCTTAGATATCATCATTATGGTTGACGCAATACCCATTGCTATACCCAACGCGTTGGTCATATAGTTGAGCATTATGCATGACATCAACGCCACGCCGCCGCCATCCATAAGTCCGCCGAAGCCGTAGGCTACCTTTTCCTTGACGGGAATATAATCGGGGGAATTCTTGTCACACTTGCCCAGCTCGCCTGTACTATCCACTTTCAATCTCTCTTTAGCCATTATTAACCTTTTGCGTAATTATTTTAAGATGCTTCCAAATATAAAAACCATATACAAGTAAATCTTATTAACAAGTATAAAGGTTGCAGCATAATAAGTCAATACCCGATTTCTTAACCGGCTCTACCGGCGGGTTGAGCAACTTTTCTAAATACCGGCAAGGGACACTTGACTAGATGCCGTTTCTGTGCTATAAGTCAGTAATGAACACATATATAAGAAACACACTGCCCTTCGATTACGACACCGTTAACTCGCTAACCCGCGAAGCGTTTTGGAATGTATACTGCCCTGGCTGTAACGAGCACTATCTTGCGCACTTATTGCGCACCAGCCCAATATACATTAAAGAATTGGATTTTGTACTGTTGCTTGATGACAAGATTATAGGTAATATCATGTTCAGCAAGGCTCACATCCTCAACGGTGATACTAAATATGATGCTTTGACATTCGGTCCGGTGAGCATTTTGCCCGAATATCAAAAGAAAGGCTACGGCGAGATGCTCATTCGCTACGCGCTTGACGCGGCAAGGGCGCTTGGTTATACTTTTGTAATTATTTACGGCAGAAACAGTTATTACAGCAAATACGGTTTTG
>CAYTUT010000187.1:0-2750 GCA_964441295.1 uncultured Christensenellaceae bacterium
AATCCAGTTCACCGTTCGCTCAATTTATCGGCAAGGAACCGATATGATATTATTATGAAAACTTTTAATTCCTTGACATACTGTTGTCTGACCGGTATAATATCCAATGCATCTAGAATTGCGGGTGTAGTTCAATGGCAGAACTTCAGCTTCCCAAGCTGACCGCGTGGGTTCGATTCCCATCACCCGCTCCAAATAAACCGATAATCGCCTTTATAGCTCAGTCGGTAGAGCGCATCCATGGTAAGGATGAGGTCATCGGTTCGATTCCGATTAAAGGCTCCAAGCGAAAAACCCGGAACATCAGTGTTCCGGGCTTTTTTTCTTTTATACAGGCTGCTGGGATGCGGTCATGGTTGTTGCTAAATTGTTGCTACCGTCTAATTTTTCAAGGCCAATTTCGAACTGTGACATGGCTGTCGTGATGCTGTTGAGATCGACCGTGACATACACGCGATCAATCACTTGTTCAAGTGTTTGTTTCCTTATGAGCTCTGCGCATTAGCCGTGGGGTAGCTGACAGAATTCTGGTTGTCCGTATACTTTTTCCGGCATATTATTCGCCACGCTTTCGTTCTTAATTATGCCTTTGTATTTGTTGCTTCCATCTTTTGGGCGATTTCTTTCATAGCGAAAATCAACTGCCTGAACAGCTCAGTTTCGAGTTCTAAGTCACTGAGGTCTGTACGATTTTTGAGATCTTTTGATTTCCGGATTGGAAGGTTTGCGTTGTACGTTTTACCTTTTACGACAAATCGGATGTTGGCATATGTAGATGAATGGTAATCCATATAGGATTCTGCGCCGATTGAAATACACGTCTAATTTCTTGAGTTAAGTATTCATGGCGAAGTTGTGTTCTAGAGGGTTTGTGCCGTAGAAACAGATAATAGCCCTGTCTGGAAACTTCAAGCAGTTTGCAAAGGATGCTGATTGGGTACCTCTTGGACTGTATCCGGATAAAAGTAAATCTCAGGGCTTTTTCTTCTTGGCAACCGGTTACCTTTGCCTGAAAAAGCTTTTTACCTATATCTCTGATATTCTACCAGCCAGCGAGATACAATCGGCCTTGAAATGCTGTACTCTTGTGCTACTGCTGTAACGGTTGTTTTGCCAGAATCAATTTCTTGGCACACCTTGATTTTAAACTCGCGCTCATAGGTCTTTTGCATAGGCTACACCCTTCTGTATCTTATCTCTCTGTCAATTAAAGTGTAGCATATCCAGCCCTCTGAAAGACGAACATGGTTTACAAACTTTGGCATGTTATTATCCACTCCCTTCTATAGAATAGCATACCATTCAAGTAGGCTTATTGTAAATTTTTAGACTTAACAAGGTGCTAGTACCATAATTTCATCATAAGATTTATAAAGTAATCCAAATATTTAGTATTGCTTTTTTGTACGGCAAAAGATATAATCATATATAAATATAATAAATTTTTACGGTGTGCCGTCACAAGAACGTCTTTTATGTTTAACAGGAATTATTTCACGCTAAAATAGGTTGCAACAGCAGAACCGCTGATTATATATAGTAAACATTGTAAAACAGCTGTTTAAAATCATTATCGAGTAACCACTTGCAAAATTTGTGAAGTAATTATGCGTTTAAGCAGAATTTTTTACTTATTTAGGAGGTGCTTATGTTCTTTAATAGTAAGCTGACAAAATTGTTCGTTATCTTTATAATGTTTACATTTATTATCTCAATATCAAATTCCTTTACATCGCCCGTTAATGCCGCATCGAGTAATACATATCCTCTCAATTATGATATTATATTAACAGCTCAAATTGGCGACAATGATGGTGAATTAGGATATGGTGATTCCAATGTCGTCTTGTCAGGTCCTGCAAGTTTTGCAGTTGCTGATAATGGACATTTTTATATTCTTGACAATTACAATAATAGAATCGCCATTTTCTCTGAATCAGGAAAATGGCAAAAAAACATAGACTTAACCAGCTATACGGAATACCCATTAGTAATGACATTGTATGATAATAGCATTTATTTGCTTGATCACAATCATTATCAAACTTGTTCATATATTGTTAAGATATCGCTTGATGGTGATTTTCAAGAAAGGTACATTTTTGACAGCAAGGACACGCCGCAAAATATAAGCGATTTTTCAATAATTAATGGACAAGTAACTGCTGTTTCATATATGTCTTCTCCAGATGAAGTCGAAAGATTGTGTTATACAATTGATGACGTCGAAAAACGTGTCGTGAAGACGAATTCTGTAACTGTCGGTAACAGCGCTGAATCAAAAGAGGTAAAAATTGTTTATAGCAGCAAGAGTTGGAGCATAACCGTCGACGATAAATCAGATGCTATTACACCACTATCTACTGATCAGCAAGGCAATTTAATTGTTCAATATGTTGATTATAGCGGGAAAACAATTCGTAAATATAACGCTAACGGAGAATTAATTGGTGTTATATTATCTGGTCTTATAAGTGAATCTTCCGTTTATATTCGTAATGATGTATTTATTGCCACTGACGGCTCTATATACATGGCCATTGGTTTATCGGACAAAGTAGTTATCGGAAAAATTCCTTTTGATAACCCTTCTATTCTTAGCCAATATAAGCAAAGTGAAAATGTTCGAATTAGCAGTCAACCCAATCAAACGAATGCCACTATTCTAGCAGCGAACTTCACTCAACCATCCGTTACTGCAGCTCAAGCAATTGCCAGTGGAAATGCAATGGCTAATTTAACTTGGTCAA
>CAYTUT010000188.1:0-2727 GCA_964441295.1 uncultured Christensenellaceae bacterium
GGCAAAGTTCGGATACTTTGTCGAAGCCTTCCGTTACGGGGCGCCTCCGCACTGCGGTCTTGCGTTCGGTCTGGACAGGTTAATAATGATACTCACAAAAACCGACTCAATCAAGGATGTAATCGCTTTCCCCAAGATTCAAAACGCGTCGTGTCTTATGACGGATGCCCCCTCGCAGGTGGAGCCAAAACAGCTTAGGGAGCTTTATCTCGAGATAAAGGACTGATATGGAAGAGATTGGGGTTGTTGAGCGCGTCAACGCAAAGAAAAATACCGCCAGAGTGGTTTTTTCGCGAAAAAGCGCCTGCGACAAGTGCGGCATGTGCTTAAAAAGCAAGGATAACATGACCGTATATGTTGAGATAAAAAACGAACTTGACGCAAAAGTCGGTGACAATGTAGCTGTGGTTATGGGCGACAATTTTGTGCTGAGAGCGGCGCTAATAGTGTATATTATACCCGTAATACTCGTCGGCATAGCGGTCGCAATAGGATACTCTTTCAGAGAATTGGTGCTTTTCGCTATGATAGTAGGCGCGCTGATTATCGGTCTGCTGTGCTCGGTCTTAATCGACAGAGCAATAAGAAATGTCAAAGGTTACGCTCCCCGTATGGAGCGGCTGATTATAAAGGAGGAAGACAATGAGTGACAAATTTGTTGTAATTAACGAGGACAATTTTGAGGAGATACTCAAAGCCAATAAGTATCTGCTTGTGGATTTTTGGGCAACCTGGTGCAATCCTTGTAGAATGCTTCTGCCTATCATGGAAGAATTCGCTAAGGAAAATGAAGGTGTTGTCACAGTCGGAAAGGTCAATGTTGACGATTCGGTCAACTTAGCGCAAAGATACGGGATTATGACCATACCTACCGTACTGCTTTTTGTGGACGGAGAGCTTAAGGATAAATTTGTAGGGTTCAGGCAAAAGGTTCAAATAGCCGCATTCGTGCAGAAGCACCGTGCGTGATTATAACTAAAGGAGAATTATATGAAATTGTCAATCATCGAAAAAACAGACAAGCAAGTCTACGATGCGCTTGCGCTTGAGCTGAAAAGGCAGCGCGGCAATATAGAATTAATAGCCAGCGAGAATTTTGTTTCGCCGGCGGTTATGGCGGCAGTAGGCTCTCATCTCACCAATAAATACGCTGAAGGATATCCTGCTAAGAGATATTACGGCGGCTGTCAGTATGTCGACATAGTGGAAGAGATAGCGATTGAGAGGGTAAAAGCGCTCTACGGCGCCAAGTTTGCCAATGTGCAAGCGCACAGCGGAGCGTCCGCCAATCTTGCGGTATATTACGCGTTATGCGATTTGGGCGACACAGTGCTTGGAATGAATCTTTCGCACGGAGGGCATTTGACTCACGGCAGCAAGGTCAATTTTTCGGGCAAACAATATAATATTGTGTCCTACGGAGTAGAAGAGGGCAGTGAAGTTATAGATTACGACAAAGTCATGGCAATAGCCAAAGAATGCCGCCCCAAGATGATTCTTGCGGGAGCGAGCGCGTATCCTAGAGCTCTGGACTTTGCCGCCTTTAGAAAGATCGCGGATGAAGTAGGGGCTTACTTAATGGTGGACATGGCGCACATAGCGGGACTGGTCGCGGCAGGATTGCACCAAAACCCTGTGCCGTACGCCGATGTTGTTACCACAACCACGCACAAAACGCTAAGAGGACCTAGAGGCGGCGTAATACTTACCAACAATGAAGATATCGCAGCCAAGATTAATAAGGCAATTTTCCCGGGAATCCAAGGCGGGCCGTTAATGCATGTCATCGCGGGAAAGGCAGTTGCTTTCGGCGAGGCGCTGACTGAAGAGTTTAAGGAGTATCAAAGGCAGACTATTGCCAATGCAAAGGCAATGTGCGCGCGTTTTATATCCAACGGGATTGACATCGTATCCAACGGTACCGATAATCACCTCATGCTGTTAAAACTTGCCTCAAAGGGCAGAACGGGCAAAGAAATTGAGTACCTGCTGGACGAGGCGCATATCACCGTCAACAAAAATTCCATACCCTTTGATACCGAAAAGCCTATGGTAACCAGCGGTATCAGGATAGGCACTCCCAGCATAACAACGAGAGGGATGAAAGAGGCCGAATCCGAATTGATTGCCGACCTGATTACCGAAATTATTATCTCGGGCGAAGGGGCGGTTAAGAGCGTCGATGCAAAGGTTGCGGCGCTTTGCGACCGTTTTCCGCTGTATGGCACGGAGATGCTGTAAGGAGCGTATATGAAAGTGTATTTGGACCATGCCGCAACGACATATGTTGATGACGAAGTGCTAGAAGCGATGCTGCCGTATTACAAAGAAATATTCGGCAACGGAAGCAGCCAGCATACCTTTGGTCAGGCGGCAATGCACGCGATAGATAAGGCAAGAGAGCAGGTAGCAAGAGCTATCGGCGCCCAACCTAACGAAATTTACTTCACATCAGGGGGCACCGAGGCGGATAACTCGGCGATAAAGGGATTGGCAGCGGCGAGAAAAGCAAAGGGCAAGCACATTGTTACCTCGGTTATTGAGCATCATGCGGTACTGCATGCCGTTGCGCAACTCGAACGCGCCCTGCAGGAACGTGTTGCGCACGCTGGTGCTCTCGGGCAGCATACCGCCCGGCGTTCCCACGGACATCTATAAGACCCTTATACTGCGCTATCGGGAGCGGGGGGCGCGCTGTGTGCTGGACTGCGACCGGGAGGCGCTGAA
>CAYTUT010000189.1:0-2699 GCA_964441295.1 uncultured Christensenellaceae bacterium
TTACCGGCAATACCATTATCGCAAGGGTTAGACCGCCTCCGAGCAGCGAATATCCCATCTTGAGCGTCACAACGAATACGATGTATCCGAACAGTCCGTATATTATGCTGGGTATACCTGCAAGCGTCTCTGTTGCGAGCCTGATTAGCTTAATCAGCTTGCTTTTGCTGTTGGTATACTCCACCAAAAACACCGCAGAAAAAATACCTAGTGGAGCGGCAATCAGCAGCGCAACAAACACTAAGCTCAGCGTTCCTTTGAGCGCCGGAAGTATGGACGGGTTGCTGTAGGTATACTTGCCGAACAAAATGTCATAGTTAATATGCGGAACACCTCTAATCAAAATAAAGAGCATCACTGCAATCAAAGCGGTAAGCGTAACCCCCAGCGCAATATATGAGGCATATTTAAGCGCCTTGTACTTTATAATTTGTATCTTATGATTTGCGTTTTGCATCTGTTTTCTCCTTGTGGTTCTTCAACATAGAAAAGCAAACATTGATAATCAGCACAAACACAAATAGCACTATTCCGGTCGCTATCAGCGCGGTAAGCGTCTCGCCTGTCTGTTCTAAAGCGCCCATTGCAATATTTGCCGTCATTGTCCTGACACTCTGAAACAGGCTTTTGGGCATCTCGGGACTGCCGCCTATTACCATTATCACAGCCATTGTCTCGCCTATTGCCCTGCCTATTGCAAGCACAACACCGGCAAAAATGCCGCTTTTTGCAGCAGGAAGCATGGTCCTGAATACCGCCTGCTCTTTAGTCGCGCCAAGGGCAAGCGCACCCTCGTAATAGTTGGCAGGCACCGCGCACAGCGCGTCAAGACTGATGGAGATTATAGTCGGCAATATCATGATAGAAAGCACTAGACTTGCCGCGAGCATCCCGTACCCCATGCCCGTAGGGCTGACATAATCCCGCAAAAAGGGTATGATTACAATCATGCCGAATAATCCGTAGACCACAGACGGTATCCCTGCAAGAAGGTTGATTAGCTGTCTTATTACAGCGACTGCTTTCTTAGCGCAAAACCCGTATAAGCACAGCGCGGTAAACAAGCCGACAGAGATTCCTATCGCTACTGACAGCGCGGTAACATACAATGTGGCAACTATCATCGGAAATATTCCGTAGCTAGGGTTTGCCGGATCTGCGACATTCCACACCGTGCCAAAAATAAACTTGAACACTCCCGTCTTGAATATGAACGGCAATCCCGCCGCGAATAAAAACACGCATATGGTGACGAGCGCTATTATAGCAAAAACGGCACATCCTAAAAATATGCCTTTCATCACCGCGTCTCTAGTCCTCACAAATCTGTATATTCTTAACATAAGTCCCGCCAAAAAGTAGATATTCTCACTTCTTTTACCTTTGTTATTCTAACGCAGCCGGGATATGCAACCCCGGCTGCGCAAGAGATTTTATCCTATTAGTTGCGCCCAGGTCGTAATTTTGGTTTCCGCGGGCTCTTCATTGTTGTACAAGTTTTTCAGCTGTTCAAGAGTAATCGATGTCACTGTGTTAGCCTTATTCACTATTATCGCTATGCCGTCCTTTGCTACTACTGCGTGCACACAGTTGACGGCTTTGGACTGAGCGAACTCCTCGCTGATCATTCCGAATGTGCTGACTCCGTTATTGGCGTTGTTGTATCCCGTACCGCTGCCGCCGCCGGCTACAGTGATACTTACCGCAGTGTGAATAGTCCTGAAATTCTCTACCAGTACTTCCATTAAGGGCTGGAGTGAAGTCGAACCGCTTATACTTATCGTCCCGGTAAGGGCGCCGGCTTGAGAGGGTCTTGGATAGCTCTGCGCATTTTCGACCATTGTCACATAGCCCTCTGCGGCAATTATGGCCTCGGCATCGCTGCTTGCAAGGTATGCCATGAATGCCTGCGCCGCCGCATTAGCGTCAACTGTCGATTGCTGATACACGATATTGAGCGGCCTTGCTATTGCGTAAGTTCCTGCCTGAATGTTTTCCACCGTGCACTCGACACCATCAATATTCAGTTTTTTAACATCTGCCGTAACATACCCTAGACTCTCGTATGCTATTGCGTACTTATTGCTCTTCACCTCGGCAAGAATGCCCGCCGTACCCGACTGTGTTATCACACCTGTGGGGTCAGCCTTGCCCTTTCTTCCTATAAGCTCCATAAATGCCGACTTGGTCCCGCTGCCGTCCTCTCTTACCACCACCGCAATATTTTTGTCTGCATCAAAAGCGGCGCTCGGGGCGCAGGCGGTCAATGCCAGTATTCCGATTAAAGCCGTTATTATCAAAAAAATAATTTTCTTCATCCTTTCTCTCCTTATGCTTTGTACACTTTGATTGTACCCCATTAGGCGTAACCAAAATAGCATACAATAGTAAGCCTTATGTAAAATTATTGTAAAAGCGCATTAGGTTTTTGCCGCGCTGTCACTATTGAAAATTGCCTTGCCATTTTGCGCCCATTAATTGTTTATACATTTTTCAATTAGACAGTATTACAAAATTTAATACAAAAGCATATTGAATATTAAAGTTCATTGTGTTATATTATGTATAATTATTGTCTAAATATCGGGAGGACACCATGTGTGACACCTTATTCAAAAAAGACCGCTCTAACGCGGTGTTCGGCAAAAACAGCGACCGTAGCTGTAATGAGCCGAACTTAACTGTATTTTTGCCTGCTG
>CAYTUT010000190.1:0-2633 GCA_964441295.1 uncultured Christensenellaceae bacterium
ATGCCGGTTCGATCCCGGCTCTGGGTACCATAACCCAAATAGAAAGCCTGTAAATCAAGTATTTACGGGCTTCTCTTTTTTAAATTGCACCACAATTGCACCACATAAAAAAAAATAAAGCCCAACAATAGGATTTGCCGGGCTTTAAATGATGTTGTTCAGACGATCGCAAAGCATCTTTCAACATACGTGTGAATGGACGATCGCTTTGATCGTATAACAAAGATATGTATTTCAATTTATTCTTTCAAACAAATCATTTCGATTTTACCGCACTAATTACCAGACACTATATATATTAAATATATATTGGTAAAATCATTATTGTATTTATTTCAATGGAACTTGATAGTCGTCCCCCCAATCTTCAGAAACGGTAATTTCGAAGGGTTTTTGGTTGATCACATCAAGCAAATTTCCATCAACAATGGTTCGTCTGTTTTTATAGAAGGCCAATTTCATAGCATATGATCCCAATTCATTAGTTGCATCGTCATAAACGGTCAATGTTAACGTTGCGTTTGATTGTGGCAAAACAAAGAAGCCGAATTCATTGACAACACCGTTTGTAATAGTCAAAAAAGATTCCGTCGAAGTTGCGGCCCCGGTTGTATTATTATATGTCGCATAGTTTGTGTTTAAATTGAACCTTGGAAAATAGGTGATCTTTGCTTTTATTTTGCTGATCTGTGAAGGAATGGTATCATTCAATCGCAAAACTAATTTTGCATTTAAACGCGATATATTGATATCTACCAAGGTGTCCGTTGTCGATATAGCAGCCGACGATGTTATGTTGTAGAAAACATCTTTATCCTTCACATCAATATAACTATTGGGCGACGTTGGGGATTCGGCAATATACATTGATGCCGAACCGGCCGGATTATTTTCCCCATATCCCATGAATGCAAAGTTGTATGTTCCGGCGGGAACCCACAAGGGTATTGTTCCGAATTCACTTCCAACAATTGAAAGTTTTTGTTCTCCGGTGTATAATTTACCTGTAGTAATGTTTTGCAAATAATACTGAATGTATGTAAGTGAAGAAGAACTTGCATTGGAAGTCGATCGCGTTATTGATCGAGTGTTCATGGGTTCAACATTAATGTCCAATGCTTTGACATTAAATTTCACCTCAACTAATTTTTCAGACGATTCAAGGGTTGGTTCTTCTTGACTACAAGACGTAAGCGCCATGGCTACAAGTGCCATAATAATAAAAAGATTCTTCATTTTTTATAGGTTTTATTTGTTAATATCCGGCGAAAGTAGACATTATATTAATAATTAACTATAAAGGTGTAGAATAGTCGCCTGAACATTTAACATAATTAAGCATTCAAACCGTTATAAGATGCAATTGCATAGCATTTGCATATCAATTGCAATGCAAGTCACTTTATATATAAAGGAAATAAAAAGGAAAGGAAATATTAATATCTATTATCATAGATATATGTCAAAAACAAGTTTTGACCTGATGTTTAAGCATAAAAAAAGCCGTCAATGTTGCGCTTGACGACTGATTTGATTTGTAATGACTGCTATTTCCATTTATTTTTTTTCCATAAGCAATCCCTAAATGTCCCCGGCCTGTATGCTTTGCCTATACGATCCGGCCCGAATATATACGTGACATCGTAATAATATGCCGCTTTGTTGAACAAGTCACTTGCCCCGCCACCAAGATAAAAGATTGCCCTATTTTCAAGCATACCAATATATTCACAAGGAGTATAAAACCATCCCCAAAGTGTCGTTTTATCACCGATTCGAATAACACCAGGGGATAAAACTAAATCTACTTTGCTTGTCAGATTTTCAAATATTCTATCCCCTGATACTATGTAATTTCCTTGGATAGAATCGATCCTTTCTTCGTAATCCGAATATAACATACAATGATCTATTCTACGTTATCATTAAAAGATGCCCTTTCTTTTGCTCTTGTTTCAAATAGATCAATCATTGAATTGATTAACGAATAGTGTAAAGCAAGGGTTTCACCGTCAATCCCATCGGCACAATGCAAGTGATTTCCAAACATTAATTTAAGACTTGATTCGATTGAATCGGGGTTGTTGTCAAAATCATCAAGGATCATGTCAACTTTTTTAGTAATTTTTGTTTCCATATTATAATCAATCAATTGTTAATAACAAGATAAATTTGTTGTGTTCGCACAAGGTTGCGGCCCGGATTTTATTCATTTATGTATGCGACGCCAATCGAACATTCAGGGCGTTTTTTTCTTATTTGCTCCGATTCGCCCTTTCCGATCTTGTCCGTATGACTATGGAAGAAAACTTCATACCCTTCTTTGGGGCAAAATAAGACTGAAGCGGCAACATAGTCGTTGCGAGATACACGGGTTTCAATCACTTCTTTGTTGTGAACAACGGCATAAACTTTTAAACCGTTTTTCTTGACTTCCTTTTTCAAAATTAAGTTTTTCATATCAAGCATTTAAAATGAATTAGAATCTTTCTTCAGTTGTTAAATAATTGGCCCGGTTGCATGTCTTTGCAATTGCTTCAATCTGCATTCGGTCGATTCTTACACTTGCGTTTCGGGGTCCGTCTTTGATAGGGTTTATAAGCCCTTCTTTTATCCATCTGTTTACAATGGCT
>CAYTUT010000191.1:0-2633 GCA_964441295.1 uncultured Christensenellaceae bacterium
CCGCCGGTCACAAAGTCCTGCCATACAAGCATGCCCAGACGGTCACAATGATAATACCACCTCAAAGGCTCGATCTTGATATGCTTGCGCAGCATATTAAAGCCCATTTCCTTACACCTTTGTATATCAAATATTAAAGCGTCATCGCTCGCTGCAGTGTAGAGCCCGTCGGACCAATAGCCCTGGTCAAGCAGCCCGTTGTGGAAATACGGTTGATTGTTAAGCATTAGTCTGCTGATGCCCCTATCGTCTTTGCCGATACTGAACTTGCGCATACCGAAATAACTTTTTACTGCATCATTATCAGCATTTATCTCTAGACTATAGAGGAAGGGCGTTTCGGGACTCCACAGCTTTGGTGACTTAATATTGATTATTGCCGCCTCACCGTTTTTGACTGCCGCTTCCGCAACAATTATGTCCCCGTCCAACACTTTTATCGAGCCTTTAGTACAATCTTTGGAAAGATACGGCGTAACCGTTACCGTATTGCTGTCGATATCGGGAGTGATTTTGAGCGACTTGATATACACCTCGTCAACGCTTTCAATCCATACTGTCTGCCAAATACCGGTAGAAGGAGTATACCAGATACCGCCGCCGCCGATTTTTTGCTTGCCCTTTGATTGCGTCCCCTCGCTGCTAGGGTCAATTACTTCGATTTCAATAACATTCTCTCCCGCCCTCGCCGCATCGGTAATGTCTATGGAGAAAGGCAGATACCCGCCCTTATGACCGCCGACAAACATCCCGTTGACGGTAATTCGGCACTTGTAATCCACCGCGCCAAAATTGAGCAGTACTCTATCCTTAATGAAGCCTTCAGGAATAACAAAGGCTCTTTTATAGTACAGCACATCGTCAGGCTTGACCTCTCTTTCCACTTCGGACAGTATGCTCTCCGGCACGAATGGCACAAGTATTTCGCCCTGATACTCGTTCAATACCTCTTTATTGCCAAGAATTGCGTACTGCCATACTCCGTTGAGATTAAGGTAGCTGTCACGCTCGAGCTGAGGACGCGGATATTCTTGAAGCACCGAGTTTTTGTCAATATTTTCTCCCCATTTGGTGAAGAGCCTGTTATTCGGCTTATCTCCATTGCCGCCGTTATTGTCAAGTCTGGAAGTAATGTACATCAAGGGTATTATTACAAGCACCGCAAATGCCGCGGCAACGATAAAGAGCGATGGTGTGGGGACATTGGCAATTACTTCGGCAACGGGGTCATAATATGTAAAATTGACAGGGTCCATTGCCGCCGCCCTCTGGTTAAATGCGTCGCCGATTGCCGGACCGATAAACATAGGGATAAGCACAAAAAATATCATGCGGATGCCTTGAAACTTGCCCGCCTTGTCCTGCGGGGTATAGTCTCTTATCATTGCATTGAGCAGAATAGTCAACAAAATACTGCCGACAAGCATCGTCAGACCAAGCACCGCCATTAAGCCGAGGAGCGTGCTTTTGGGCATCGTTGCCCTAATGAAGAATAAGGCAACAAGTCCCGCAAGATATATCGCAAGACCGATATATAACAACTTTGATTTGCCAATTTTGTCAGCCAGACGGCCAAGGAAAGCCGCGCTGACTGCGGCGATAAGCACTACGCCTCCGAGAATTGCGCTGTATTCAATGGTTGAGAATTTGAGATATTGCGTCATGTATATGATGAGATAGGGCATATAAATCTGCGACGAAATACTGAACAAGCCCATTGCAACCAGAATAATGTAGAGCATCTTGTTTTTCTTGATTACTGCAGGTCTGAAACCATATATTATGTCCTTAAAATAATTGCCCTCCGCATCTCTTGATAGCATCTTGGCATCCTTAATAGTGAACAATCCGACAACACCGGCAACGGTCACCATACCGCCTAGTATTATGAACATACCCGAGTATCCTATCGCGTCTTTTATCAGTCCAAATCCGCCGGCGACTATCAAAAGCGCCAGGAGCGGCAATGCCGACAGCACCCCTTCGGCCTTGCCGCGGTTGGTCGAGTCAGTATTATCAGTAACCCACGCATTGAATGCCGCGTCATTAGAGGTTGAACCGAAAAAGGTCATTACGCAATCCATGAAAACCACAATAAATATGGTTGTTGCAATAATCTTCTCGGTATCGGCAAGTCCAAATATGCGCGCGGTATTTTCCTTGGTAATAAAAGCAAAGCTCAGCGTGATTATACCCCATATAATGTATCCGATTGATATAAAATGCCTTCTGTTGCCTACCTTATCGGACAATGCCCCTGCAAGCAGTGTAGTTATTGTCGCAACTATTCCGCTAGCCTGCACCATAAGTGTGACCGCGCTGGTTCTCGGCGCAATGGTCTCGTATACAAATACATTGAAGTACATGTTTTCGACTGACCATGCAATCTGTCCAAAAATACCGAATAGTACTAGAATAAACCACATCTTGCGGCTTATTGGCGTTACTTTGCGCTCCTCTATCATATCGTTATTCTCCTTTGGCTATTCTTACAAAAATCTTTATTCCGTTGACCACGCTGCACTCTTTGACGCATGCGCCGTAGACATCGGTAATTGTGAGCTTGCCCTCGTTAATGCATATATCAAAGACATTGCCCAAAAAGCGGAAATAATTGAAGATATTTTAATTCA
>CAYTUT010000192.1:0-2624 GCA_964441295.1 uncultured Christensenellaceae bacterium
AGAGAGTACCTGATACGCATGATTAATCTTCTTGAATTGCTCCTCTGCGTTCTTCCTCTCGCTCTCTGGAGCATTAGAAAAAAGATCGGGATGATATTTCTTTGCCTTTTGTCTGTACGCGCTCTTTATTTCATCCTCACTTGCGCCTTTACTGACACCGAGTATCTGGTAATAATCAAAGTTAGCTGCCACAACTGTTACTCCTTGTATTCAAATTACGACTATGTGCAAGGCGTCACCGCCTTGCACAAAAGTCTTGTATATATTAAGAGGATTAATATGAACTTAGTTAATATCTGGGTCTCCGCCGATGTCGCCGTTTTCTGCGCCGTTATTGCCCGGGTTTTCTGCCTGAGCTTTCTGATACATCTTGGTGAATATCGGATTGGCTACTGCGGACAGCTTTTCTATTGCTGCCTTAACCGCCTCAATATCTTCGGTGTTAATCTCAGTTTTTGCCGTGCTTATCGCCTCTTCAAGCGTTTTCTTGTCGGCTTCTTCAATCTTATCTCCGCTTTCTTTGAGAGTCTTCTCCATTCCATATATCAACTGGTCGCCGCTATTTTTGATTTCGAATAGCTCTTTTCGCTTCTTGTCTTCTTCAGCGTGTTTCTCGGCTTCCTTGATAGCTTCTTCGATATCCTTTTCGGTGAGATTGGAAGAAGCGGTTATCGCTACGCTCTGCTCCTTATTGGTACCGAGGTCTTTAGCGCGCACTTTGACAATGCCGTTGGCATCAATGTCAAAGGTTACTTCAATCTGCGGGACGCCTCTTGGAGCGGGAGGTATGCCGTCAAGGCTGAATCTTCCCAGAGTCTTATTGCCGGCTGCCATCTCTCTCTCTCCCTGAAGGACGTGTATCTCAACCGCGGGCTGATTATCCGCCGCCGTAGAGAACACCTGTGACTTACTTGTAGGTATAGTGGTGTTGCGGTCAATCAATCTGGTGAACACTCCGCCTAATGTCTCAATGCCGAGCGAAAGCGGGGTAACATCGAGCAGTAATACATCTTTAGCCTCGACGCCCAAATCTCCCGCCTGTATTGCCGCGCCGATTGCCACGCATTCATCGGGATTAATGCCCTTATACGGTTCTTTGCCTGTGAGCTTGCGCACCGCATCGATAACGGCGGGTATTCTTGTCGAGCCGCCAACAAGGATGACTTTGGCTATATCGTTAAATGTCAAGCCTGCGTCCTTCAATGCCTGCTTGGTCGGTCCAATCGTCTTTTCTACTAAATCTTCGGTAAGAGAATCAAACTTTGCCTTTGTAATATCCATATCAAGGTGCTTGGGACCGTCTGCGCCAGCAGTGATGAAGGGCAAGTTGACAGTGGTTTTCATAACGCCTGACAGCTCAATTTTTGCCTTCTCCGCAGCTTCTTTAATTCTCTGCATTGCCGCCTTGTCTGCCGAAAGGTCTATTCCCTCAGACTTCTTAAATTCTTCGACAATGTACTTCATCAATCTATCGTCAAAGTCATCGCCACCCAAGCGAGTGTTGCCGTTGGTGGACAAAACCTCGAATACGCCGTCACCGATCTCGAGTATGGATACATCAAACGTACCTCCGCCTAAATCGTATATCAAAACCTTTTGGTTCTTGTTCTCCGTCTTGTCTAGACCGTATGCAAGCGCCGCCGCTGTCGGTTCGTTAATGATTCTCAAAACGTCAAGTCCTGCGATTTTGCCCGCATCCTTGGTAGCCTGTCTTTGACTGTCTGAAAAGTACGCAGGGACTGTAATAACCGCTTGAGTTATCGTTTGACCGAGATAGCTCTCCGCGTCCGCTTTCAACTTGGATAGTATCATTGCCGATATCTCGGGCGGTGAATACTTCTTTCCGTCGATATTTACTGTATAATTGTTGCCCATCTCCCTTTTGATGGAAGAAATTGTGCGGGTTGGATTGGCTACTGCCTGCCTCTTTGCAAGCTGGCCTACTCTCCTCTCTCCGTCCTTGGAAAATCCCACTACGGAGGGTGTTGTTCTGCCGCCTTCAGCGTTGGGTATAACAGTCGGCTCTCCGCCTTCCATAACCGCAACACATGAATTGGTTGTTCCTAAATCAATACCTATAATCTTTGCCATAATCTATTTACTCCTTTACCTTATTCGTTATTCGGCTACTTTTACCATAGCGCATCTTATTATTCTGTCCTTAATGCGGTATCCCTTCTGGAACACCTCTACAACCTTGCCTGTATTACTCTCATCCTCAACACGCATTACTGCATGATGTATATTGGGGTCAAACAGAGTACCCTGCTCTCCAATCTCCTCTACGCCAAGGTTTGTTAGCGAGGAATCCAGCTGTTTTTTGATAAGCTGCAACCCCTCCTTGCTGGCATCGTCAACACAAGTCATTGCGCGGTCAATGCTGTCTAGTACGGGGAATATAACCTCTATAGCGTGAGCGATTCCGTCCTGTCTCATACGCAGCGCCTGCTCAGTCATCCTCTTGCGGAAGTTGTCAAAATCGGCTAGCAGTCTGAGATAATTGTTCTTCTCGTCCGCAAGCTGCTCTTGCAAAAGCTCGCTTTCGCTCTTAGACTGTGTAACCTCGTCTGCGCCCGCAACATCAGCTGCAACCTCATCGATGTTTTTGTTGAGACCATTTTGCT
>CAYTUT010000193.1:0-952 GCA_964441295.1 uncultured Christensenellaceae bacterium
ATGGTAACCACTTCTTTCTCTGTAGGGAGAGGAATAGGACCAGATATTTTTGCGCCGTTCTTGGTGATAACTTCCACGATTTTGCTTGCCACATCATCAACGAGATTGTGATCGTACGCCTTAAGCTTAATGCGAATAGTTTGCTTTGCCATTTTGTAACCTCCTGTTTTCTAACTCGATATTTTTCTAATCCGTGCGTATCGCGGCACCGTTTTATTAAAGGCAAACTGCCGTTTGCCTGAGTTAGCGCCTGATTCTTCAGACTAGTCCGCATGAATTATCCCTAAGGTATCGGGCAACCTCATGCCTCATCCGTCTAAATGCCGCTTGACGCGATACTTGAAAGTATATATGCGCGAGCATCTATTGTCAAATATTTAATTATTAAATTTTGATTAATTTTATTAAGAAAATATTAAGAATGGGAACTTGCCAAATTTAACACAACATATGGGGGTTGATTGCCTCATCCCAACACAATGCGATTAGACCGACGGCAAGACCGCTAATTATTAAGTAGATAATCAAGTGTGCGCACGCAATCTTGGGCATCCTTCGAATAATACACTCCCAATGTGTCCGCAAACTCCTTAGTAACTACCGCGCCGCCTATTATTACGATAATATCGGGGTAAAGCGCCTTAACGGCAGCGGCGGACTCTGCCATATTGTCCAGCGTTGTGGTCATCAGCGCCGAAAGACCGACTATACGTGGGCTGTACCTCTCTACTGCCTCAAGAATCTCCTCTGTCGATACATTCTTACCAAGATCATATATCTTGTATCCGTAATTGGCCAAGACGGCTTTGACAATATTTTTACCGATATCATGCACATCGCCCTTGACAGTCGCAACCAGCATTACTGCCCTTACGTCTTCAGCTTCGCCCATGTAGTGCTCTCTTATATAGTTGAGCGCCGCCTTTGCGCTTTCCGCGCCTGCTATAAGCTG
>CAYTUT010000193.1:975-2623 GCA_964441295.1 uncultured Christensenellaceae bacterium
GGCAAAAAGGCTTTGCCCTTTTCATAGAGTGTCCCCAACTTGTTAAGCGCTCCTATTATATCTATATTTATTATTGATAAGTAGTTATCCTTATTGACAATAGCCTTTACCGTTTCCGCGGTTTCGTTTTTCAGCCCTTTCAATATACAGCCTTCTACAGTCAGCTCTCCTGCCGCAGGCGCCTCTGGCTTGTATCCCGAATACAGCTCGATATATTCCTCGCAGTTATTGTCCTCTCCCAAAAGCACCCTTTCGGCAAAGGGGTTGCGCTCTCTTTTTATTGAGGGATTGATTATGGCAAGAGTCAGTCCGGCATCCGCTGCCATTTCATAGAAGGTGGCATTGATTGCCTCGCGGTAAGGCAAGCCAAATGACACATTGGATAAGCCGAGAGTAGTTTTGCGCCCCTCCGCGTACAGTCTTTTTATGCCTTCAAGCGTAATCTGCGCATTGCTTTTGTCCACGCTGACAGCTAGTGTCAGAGGGTCAAATATCAATCTATTGGGCGCTATATTGTAGCTTGCCGCGCGCTCGACTATTCGCCTAGATATGTTTAATCTCCCCTCGAGGTCGGGTATACCCTTGTCGTCAAGGCAAAGAGCAATCACATAGGCTCCGTACTTCTGCGCAAGCGGAAGAATAGAAGACATGCTCTTTTCTTCCCCGTTAACCGAATTGATTATTGCGATTCCGTCAAGCGTTCGCAGCGCTCTCTCAATCGCCTCGGGGCGGGTGCTGTCAAGCTGCAGCGGAGCGTCAATAACGCCCTGCAGTATCTTTACCGCATTTTCGAGTTTGCTCGCCTCGTCTATGCCGCTCATACCCATGTTGATGTCCAAAATATCCGCGCCTGCTTCAAGCTGTTCGGTCGCGAGGTTGATAATATAATCGTAATTGTCCTCAACTATTGCCTGTTTAAGGAGGGGCTTCCCTGTAGGATTGATTCTCTCACCGACAATTATCGGGGTTTTAAGCTCGACTACTCGGCGGCCGGAGCATACCGCGTCCGCATAGTTGTCAAAAACCTTAAAGGGCAGTTCCTTTGTCGCCTTGACAATTTTGGAGACATAATTATAGGTTGTGCCGCAGCAGCCGCCCAAAATATTGACGCCAAAACGCGCAATTCTGTCCATTTCCATCGCAAAGCGTTCCTCATCCATGTCATAAATGGTCTTTCCGTCCTTGTACGACGGGATGCCTGCATTCGGCTTGGCAAACACGGGGACATGAGCGTATTTTATCAATTCTTTTATGTTTTCTTTCATTATATCGGGACCGGAACCGCAGTTGATGCCCATTGCGTCCACCCCCAGCCCTTGCGCAATCAGCGCAAATGAGCCAACGCTGCAGCCCACATAGCTCCGCGCGCCCTTGTCAAAGGTCATACTGCAAATTATTGGCAGCTGCGTATGCTCTTTGAAGGCAAGTATTGCCGCCTTTAGCTCTAATGTATCGGCAATCGTCTCAATAACCACAAAATCAACTGCCTTTCGAGCCACGATTGCCGCCTGCTCGGCAAATAATTGATACGCTCTCTCAAAGGAAAGCTCGCCATAAGGATAGAGCAATGCGCCTAACGGGCCGCAATCGTAGCCTACAAATTCGGCGCCGGAGCGCCTTGCGCACTCTACTGCCGCGTCGATTATCT
>CAYTUT010000194.1:0-2613 GCA_964441295.1 uncultured Christensenellaceae bacterium
AAGACCATATTGAAAGACACGGAACATTTCAAAAATATGCCGCGACAAAAAGAAAGATTTTTGATAATGTCAAGCGTATTGCCGTTATGAATTATGCGGAGCGCTACGATGTCAAATGCGCAAAATTTTTGTATTCCACACATGACGATAAGTGCGATTTGTTCGTCAATGACGGCTCTGTTTACTACAATAACGGAGAAATTAATACCAAGATAATTGATGTGGAGGACATTAGAATTAAGGGCGAGCACAATCTGCACAACGCGCTTTGCGCGCTGAGTCTTGCAATCTGCCATTGCGGTTGGACCTGCAGCAGCTTTGCAGACACGCTCAGCAAATACACATTACCCAAATATCGCATAGAATGCTTGGGCGAAGTTGCGGGCAAGAATGTATTCAACGACAGCAAAGGAACCAATATCGGCGCGACGATATGCGCTATTAAGGCAATGCGGGGAGATACGGCATTGATAATGGGCGGCTATGATAAGACGGACGATTACTATTTATTTTTTGAACACCTTGATCCAAAGGTTAAGTACATTGCTCATTGCGGCGCCAACGCGCCCGCAGTGCTTGCGGGGGCTGAAAAAGCAGGTAAAGAGCACCTGATTGAACTGTTCGATAATTTGAAAAGCGCCGTGAAGGCGGCGTTTGAAGCGCAAAACTGCGCAAATATACTGTTTTCTCCGGCAACCTCCAGCTTTGATGCCTATTACGATTACAAGCAAAGAGGAAAACACTTTGAGCAGCTTGTTGAAGAATACAAAAAATCCTAATAAGTACATAGCGGCGCGGTTAATTGCGTGCGCCGTACTATTGTCATTATTCGGATTGCTTATGCTCTACAGCGCAAGCAGTTATTCAGCCGAATTGAATTACGGGGACGCATTTTATTTTGTAAAAAAACAGGCTGTCGCTCTGCTTATCGGCGCAGCCGCCATTTTTGCACTGACATCACTGAAGGTGGAAAAATTAAAGAAAGTCAGATATCCGATACTAATCGCCTCCTTTGCGCTGCTTGCGATAATATTTATTCCGTCCGTGGGCGTTGAGAGCTACGGCGCAAAACGATGGATTAATCTGGGGTTTATGACAATGCAGCCCTCTGAGATTGCGAAGTTCGGTTATGTAATTTTTTCGGCGGCATATATTGCAAAGAAGGGCACCCACACCTTCAAGACAATGCTTCCGGTGCTGCTTATCGGAGCGGCGATGTGCGTACTTCTGATGCTCGAACCCAATATGAGCATAACAATAGTAGTCGGCGCGATAATGATGCTGATGATATTCGCCGGCGGGGCTAAGATCAAGCACTTTGCCGCGCTCATTGTGCCGATTGCCGCCCTTATACCGGTACTTATCTTAATCGAGCCGTACCGCATGCAAAGAATACTGGCGTTTATCGACCCGTGGGCGGCGCCAAAGGCTGAAGGTTATCAGCTTATCCAGTCGTATTATGCGCTTGGGTCGGGGGGCTTTTTTGGCTTAGGTCTGTTCAACTCAAGGCAGAAGTACTTATTCTTGCCGTTCGCCGAATCAGATTTTATTTTCTCAATAATAGGCGAAGAGCTGGGATTTTTCGGATGTTTTTTTGTAATTGCAATATTTTTGTACATTATATATCTGGGCTACAGTATTGCCGCAAAAGCCAACAACAGGTATTCTTCTATACTGGCATTCGGGCTGACATCGGTTATTGCGGTGCAGTCGGTATTGAATATTGCCGTTGTTTCAGGCGCGGTACCGCCGACAGGTCTTCCCTTGCCTTTTTTGAGCTATGGAGGCAGCTCGCTTGTGTGCTTTTTGTCCGCAATCGGGATGCTTGCCTCAATAGCGCTGCATGACTGTGACACTTTGCTTGTAAAGAATCATAGTATGTAGCAAACTTACATATTGGAGAGGAATATGGAGAGATTATTAATTTCGGGCGGCAAAAGCCTCTCGGGTACTATTGCGGTTAAGAGCGCAAAAAACGCAATACTCCCGATAATGGCGGCTTCGTTGCTCGCAGAGGGTGTTTTTTCTTTACATAATTGTCCGGATATCAGCGATATTCAGACTATGGGCAAAATGCTTGCCGAGCTTGGCAGCATATACAGTTTCAAAGACGGCGATATTATTCTTGACAACAACAATTCTAACAATTACATCATCGGAGCCGGACTGGCCAAAGAACTACGTTCTTCGGTTTTTCTTCTCGGGGGTGTTTTAGGACGATGTAAAAGGGCGGTGATACCGTATCCGGGCGGCTGTGATATTGGAGTAAGACCTATTGATATCCACCTCAAAGGCTTCGCGGAAATGGGAGTGAATATTGAGGACAAACACGGCTTGATATATTGCAACAGCGAGCATGCCCACGCTGCGGATGTGTCACTTGACTATCCTAGCGTCGGGGCAACTGAGAACCTGATGATTCTTGCCGCGGTGACAGGGGGGCGTACAATACTGAGAAACAGCGCAAAAGAACCCGAAATAGTGGATTTGCAAAACTTTTTGAACAGTATGGGCGCAAAAATTATGGGAGCGGGTACGGGATTAATCATTATTGAAGGCCGCGAAAAGCTCCACGCTGTCGAATACACTCCGATACCCGACAGAATTGTCGCA
>CAYTUT010000195.1:0-2553 GCA_964441295.1 uncultured Christensenellaceae bacterium
GAACTCCCGGCCCCATGGTCCCAAACCACGTGCGCTACCAAACTGCGCTACACCCCGACAGAGGGTATCTCAAATTTGCGACTTACTTATGATACAATATAAGCAATATCTTGTCAACAGTTTTTTAGCTGAATTTAGCAAGATTATTTGATTTTACTTAATAATTTTGCATTGCTAAGAATGTGTATCGCGCCGCTAAATGCCGCCAAAATTATTTGCACTGCTCAAAGGAAATTGCAACCACTCCGTACTGCTTTTCTTTCTCTACAGAATATTGCTCATACACTTTTTCAAGGTAGCTGAGCTCCGTATCGTTGCGAAAACCTACCTTGCTCTTGTCCACCTTTTCCATTATCTCTACAAAGCTTTCAGCGTATGACATATCCTTAATCAATAGCTTTATTATTTCCGGCTTGCCATTACGCTTAACTAAGTATACGATGTCGCCTTCTTTCAGCTTTTGACGCTTCTCATCGTTCAATCTCAGCTCCACACTCTTCTGTCCCGACTTAATGAGGTCAAAATAACGCGCGTCAACGCTCATTGTTATAACACCGCTTCTCTTAACTTCTTTGGCAAGGCGCTTTTGATTGTTGATATGCTCTTGCTTACGCGCCTTTCTTAACTGATCCAAAACCCTGCACCGCATTGGATTAAGCTCGTAGTCTGCAATGCTGCCTCTCGTTATACCCAGTTTTTTCTCAAGCTCCAAATAGCTGCATTGCATATAATCACAGCAGTTCTTGAGCAGATACAACGCCATCTCGGCATCATCGTCCGCCTTGTGATGTGTAAAGCGAAGATCCAATCTCTCAGCAACAGCGTCCAGCCCGATTCCGTTTTGCACATCATAGACCGCCGAATAGATAGTCTGAGTGCATATGAATTGGAACTTAAGCGGGGGCACATCGGCTCTTTTGCATGCCGAATTGAGCATGTACATGTCGTTATTGGCAGAGTGAGCAAGTATGATGCTGTCTCCTGAGAAAAGCTCTCTAAGCGTTTCGTACTGCTCGTTAAAGGTTGGCATATCCTTTATGCTTTCTTTGTCAATCGAAAACTCTATAGGCTTGCGGAACTTGGTCGCAAATTTGCACTTGGGATTAATTAAAATATCGCGCTTGTACAAAATGTTAAAGCTCTCGTCAGCGCAAACTACGCCGATGCTGAAAACGCTTCCTTTTACATACATATTGCAGGCTTCAAGATCAATTGACAAAAATTGCATATCGAATCTTCCGTAATTAGTTTAGTGCTACAAAAAAACCCACAATGAATTGTGGGTTTTATTGCTATGTTTTAGTTGTTGTCGTCGTCCGACTTGAATTCAAACCCTTTCAGCAAATCTCCGAGAACGGTATTTCTAGCATCCTCTACAGAGCCATAACTAACGATATTGTCCTCTTCTTCCTTAGGTACCTGCAATTCGTTAGCGCCCGCCTTTCTAGGCTTTCTTTCGGTTGTTGCGGTTCTTTCGAATCTCTTTGCGCGGGAAGGCTTATCTTCGCGCACTTCTTCAACAGCATTGACATCTTTGATAGAAAGTGCTATGCGGTTATCCTTGATACTGATTATCTTAGCTTCTATCTCATCGCCTACGCTCAGCACATCCGAAGGAGCGTTGATTCTCTTGTCGCTCATATTGGATACATGAACCAGACCGTCAATTTTGGGCTCTAAGGATACAAAAGCGCCGAATGCGGCAAGTGTCTGAACCTTTCCCTTCACTATCATGCCGACATGGTATTTCTCGGCAATAATTTCGCTGGTTGACTTGGGTTTCTCCTGCAATAACTTGTAGCTCAAAGATACTTTGAAGTTATCGGGATCAACCTTGATTATCACGAATTCGTATTCTTTGCCTATCTCAAGCACGCTTGAAGGCTCAACATCTCTTTCCCATGACAGTTCGCCCTTGGGAGCTAAACAGTCAAAGCCGTATACATTAACAAAGGCGCCAAAGCTTGTAAATCTTTTGACAAGGCCGGGTACAACATTGTTGACCTCGAATCTGTCAATGTTAGCAAGGAATATATCCTTCTTCTCTTGCTCTTCTTTCTCGCGCTTTTCTTTCCATTCTTTTTCGGACTTTTCGCGAGCCGCCTTTTTGTCCGCCCACTGCACTGCCTTGTGCGAAGCAACTATTCTCTTTCTCTTATTGTCTGCGTCTTCCTTGTCCGGCAACTTCGATACTTTCAGTATCTTGCCGACATACGCCTCCAGCTCTTCGTCCTCAACTCTCTTTACATCGACCTGTGAAGCGGGTACAAACACAGTGTACGAACCCTTTCTGCCCAACAGACCGCCCTTAACGGCTTTCTCTATCTTAAGCTCGAATACATCGTTGAGCAGCGCCTTATCTACTTCAAGCACCTCGTCAACAGCTCTCTTATCAAGCATGATGCATTCTTTGCTGCTAGTCTTATTTTCTACAACAACAGCTTCGAATCTGTCACCTTCTTTGTAATCAGAAGGGTTATAATTTTCAATACCTGCCTCCTCATTATCAATGAATCCGTCTTTTTTGCCGCCGAAATTAACCAAAATGCCACT
>CAYTUT010000196.1:0-2543 GCA_964441295.1 uncultured Christensenellaceae bacterium
TAAGTACAGAATCGGTTACGATAAGCGGATTGGAATAGCCCTTTGCTTTGATAAAAGCGGGAAGCTTTTGTATGCTGCCTGCTCCCTTGAGCGATTCGGGCTCTCTCCATGGCAAAATGAATGATACTAGATAAAACGCGCCTTGATATATGCGGCAAAAAGCTTTGTAAAACACATTCATAATTGTTCTCCTTAACTAATAATTTAATATATTATAGCATATTCGGGACAAATATTACCCAAATTTTGGTTTTTTTGCAAAAATTGATGCAATAATCAGTGTAGTCATGTCAATGAAAAAATTATATTTGCATCTATATCAAGTTTTTGATAGAATTAATTATCAACACAAGGATACCGGAATAGATTATGAAACTGATTATCGCATCCGATTTGCACGGCTCTGCTTATTATGCAAAAAAGCTTATGGAGATAGCTTTGAGCGAACAGCCCGACAAGATTATATTGCTAGGCGATATATATTATCACGGCCCGCGCAACCCTTTTCCCAAAGAATACGCGCCTATGGCGGTGGCCGAGACGCTTAACGCCGTTAAGGATAAGCTGGTGGTAATCAAGGGCAACTGCGACAGCGAGGTTGACCAGATGATATCGGAGTTTACCTTTGTTGAAGGGTACTTTGTAATGGCAATGAGAACAAGAAATCTTATATGCGTCCACGGGCACAAGATGAAGTCTGAGGACTTGCCGCCGCTGAGCAAGGGGGATATCGTAGCTTACGGGCATTTTCACACCGGAGTAATCGAGCAGAGGGACGGCATTATCTATCTCAATCCCGGTTCTATCGCCTTGCCTAAGGACGAGCACAGCTACGCAGTGCTTGATGACGAATCAATTACGGTAAAAAGTGTTGACGCGAGGACACTTATAACGCTGAAGCTTTGAGGTATCAGCTGTAATTTTGCAATAGATATGTGCCGCTACCGGTGCGTAATTATAGATACTTTGGTTGATAATGACTATTTGTACGGCAATCGCGGTCTATATTGCGCTCACTTTGCATATTCGGCGCTAGAAGTAAGAATACCGATTGCACGGTAAGCCGCTATTTGTGACGTTGGATTCTTATATTCAGCGCTAAACTTCTGTTACCGTTTTTTCACTTTTTTGATAATAATCAGTCAATTAGGGCAGATTGCAGGCAGTGTCAGCTGTGCTCCGCGACAATTTTCTTAATCAGTTTTGATAATTTTTTGTATACAAGGAATGTCAGCCCTCCTGAGATTATACACCGCAGAATATTGAATGGCACTACGGTTAAGGGAAGGTAATAGCTATAAAAATTGTCGGGTGTAATATTGGGGAAAAGGCTTTTTGTCATGCCGATAAGGGGCATCCAGTTGTTGTTGAACATAGCTTTTACATAGAAGGGTATAAGCAAAAATCTGTTGATAATTACCGCGGCAATAACACAGCACGCCATACCGACAAGCAATCCCATAAGCGCGCCTTTCATTGTCTTGTTGCGTCTGTATATTAGGCTTGCCGGCAATACTATCGCTATTCCGAGAATCATATCTCCCAGCTCGCCAACGCCGGCGGTACCCGAGAAAGGAAGCTTGAGAAGAGCCCTTGCAACAATTATTATACAGCCGCTTATGGGCCCGAGAGCAAAGCCTCCGATAAGCGCGGGGAGCTCGGAGAACTGTATATCAAGAAAGCTTGGAAAGATAAATGGCATAGGAAACTTCACAAACATATAAAGCACATACGATATAGCGGTCAATACTGCAATAATAGCAATGCGTTTGCTGTTCAATATTGCTCTATTGCGCCTCAAATTTCTTGCGCAGACAGGATTGGACTCGCATACAGCGTCCGAAGGGTCAGAGCCAAGCATAGAAGAAGTATCCAACTCTTGATTATGAATATTGTTGCTTTCGGAATGGTCAAAATCTGAAAACCCGTCTTTAATAAAATCAACTTGATTGTTGTCCTTGTGTAAGCTCATCGTCACCTCCAAAAAGACTATGGGACGACAATACACAATTCTTTTCTCATCCAGACTTTAACTGTCGGTACAGGAGTTGCACCTGTTCGGCGCCTTACGGCGTTCACGGACTATACCGTCGGTGGAGAATTACGCTCCGCCCCAAAGAATTTATATCATAATATCACACAAAAAATGGTTTGTAAATAGATTTTTGAAAAATATTTTTGGCATTATTATTATCCTTTTTGTTCGGAAGGCAGTGAATTTATATGATTTGTAGAGTAATAGTATTGCTTATTTGACAATAAGGAATTATAATATAATCATGGAGTATATTGTCAGCAGTTGCGAGGAAACAATGAATGTTGCCGAAAGCTTTGGCTCAACCCTTACCGGAGGCGAAATAGTATTGCTCAGCGGAGAGCTTGGCGCGGGCAAAACGACCTTTGCAAAAGGAATCGCAAGAGGTCTCGGGATTGAAGACACCATTACCAGTCCGACATTCACTATCATGAACGAATACAGCGGCAGACTTACAATGTACCACTTTGACATGTACCGCCTCAACGGCGAGAAAAGCGAATTAGGC
>CAYTUT010000197.1:0-2538 GCA_964441295.1 uncultured Christensenellaceae bacterium
GAGCGTATTATTTCCGACATAAACGCTGCATTGTTCAGCGAGTATGTTACAAGAACAAAATATAGCGCGTCCCACCTGTTTATATTTATATCCAGCAGGTTCAAGAACAAAGGAAGTCCGTAATAGACAATAAACAATTGAATTATTATCGGCGTTCCTCTCATGAATGAGACGTAAATTATCGCTGCCTGCTGAAATATCGGAACTTTGTGTATGCGCAGTGCCGCAATTATTAATCCCAACAAAGTCCCTGCTGCAACTGATATCAGAACTATCAGAAGTGTCATATGGAATTTTGAAAGTATAATAGGCGCGTATTCGAATACCAGCCTGATATCAAAGAGCTTTCCCATTACTTATCTCCTTTTTAAGGGGTATCACATTTCGTTTCAGTCATGCAATACAAGGCAGTCTCTGCCTTGGGAAAAAGATACCTCGGCCATTCGCAGCTAATCTGACAAATAAGGCTTATGGCCGAGCTATCCTTGGAGGGAGCATTTCGGATTAATGGTGATCGTCTGTCTTCTTTTTCAGGCAAAAACTATTCTTGATTATAATCACCATTGGTATATTCATACGAAAGCTTGGACAGTGTGCCGTCTTTTTTTATGTCCTTTAATGCCTTGTCTATGTCATTTCTCAATTGAATTTCGTTTTTTGCAAGAATAAAATATGAGAGAGATTTACTGAAGAGCGGACCTTCAACTATATCCAATCCCGGCCCAAACGCTTCGGTGTTACGTTTAAAGGTTTTTCTTGTCCATACAGCGGCATCAAGCCTGCCGTTTACGATATCGTCATAGATTATGGCCGGACTGCCCTTTGTATAAACTATTATTATTTTATGGTCATGCTTGCTGTTGTATTTTTCCAATATCGAAGCAGTATTGCTGCCCTGGCTGCAGGCAACTCGTTTACCTTCAAGATCTTTAATTGTCTTTATATCCGTGCGTCCCTTGCGTACAATAATTCTCTTGTCGTAGTTTGCAAAACCCTCTTGGGTGAAAAGATATTTCTGTTCACGCTCAGGGTTCTTTTCAAACTGTTGAGTCGCGATGTCGATCTTTTTTGCGTCAATACTTAATAAAAGGTTCTTTAATTCAATTGATTGGTAGACAAATTCATATTGCGGCAATCTTGAATCAATTTCTTTTAGTACGGCAATGTCATACCCGGCAGGGTTGTTATTTCTATCTATGAAGGTATATGGCTCAAAATCACTTCCTGCCCCAACATAGATTTTCCTTGCTTCCGCTGACTCTGATACACCATGGCCAGAAATTGCTATAATTATTGCGATTATACCGACCAGAACACTTTTGTATGTTTCTTTCCCTTTAGACTTCATCGTTAGTCCTCCTTTTATTTTTCATGCAATGTTATTAGAATTATTCTCTTCAAAAAGTTTTTTGTAATAAGTTTTTGCTGTATACAATGCAGCGACCGGATTATGTCCCAGCACCCTATCTTTTGTTATCAGCGTAGTACATATTGCCTTTGAGTATTTGTAAAAGAGACTGTCATGCCCCACACATAGACCAATAACAACGTTTATGTCTGTTCTGTGTTTATTAAGAAGTTTTGCCTGTAAAATTGGATTGCACATTCGCTCTTTCGGCTTTCTTATGTACTCTTCTCCAATTCCAATACTGCTTTTTTCCACTGAACCCACCTTGCATGCTACTCCGTATACCTCATACCCGTTAAGACGGGCTATTCTTGCAAAAATACGGCTTTCCTCAATCAAGCCAAAACATGTTGCAATCCCCATTTTTTTAACTCCGATACGCTTTGAAAATTCAAGTATTTCCTGTACACGTGTATATTTACAATAAAATGCCGCCTCAACTTCAGAAGCTGCCAGCGCAATCCTCTTTATTTTCTCATCCAAATCATATAGCTTAAAAACAGCTTCCATATCTTTGTTATCAAGTTCAGTTGTTAAACAAAAATCAGGATAACATTTATTTCCTGCCTCACACCCAAGCATTCCGCAATCCACGCAAGATAATTCCTTGTTTTCTCTTTTTGTCATTGACTCACCCTCCGCTCCTCACTAAAACACAAAAAAAAAGACCCGCAATAAGGCTCGCGGATCTCTGTCCAGATGTAATGACGATTAAATATTAATCGCCGAATCTACCTGGAGGAGATCCGATTTTCATACACATCGTGCCGCACATATTCATATTGCCTATTACAAATAGATTCCTTTTCATATTAATTCCTCCTTTTCCATCATAAATCACAGAAATACTTATATCTAACTGCGCAGGTACTAAGTCATATACGTCATTATTCCCAAATATGTTTTATTTGAATTGGGGATTTGGTTGTATTGAAAGGAAGTTTAACTATTCCTATAGGTTTTGTCAAGTATAGATTCATGCTTGATTTATGTTTTGTATAGATTCATGTTTCCTTCAGTCTCCCTTGACAACTTAGTACTGAATATGTAGATTTATATATTGATAGATATCGATATATAAATCTATGTTCTTGGATTATTAAGATGATTTTATTTTATTACTCAACTTT
>CAYTUT010000198.1:0-2524 GCA_964441295.1 uncultured Christensenellaceae bacterium
AGGGAAATATCCTTTGAATTACGCGGTTCGACAACATCAATTAGCCGGACTTTTGCCAATAGAAAAAGGTTTAAACGGTTTGCAATATCACGCAAAATCAAATATTGTTGCTTTTCATTGGTGGTAAAAAGACTTTTTCGGCGATACATGCCGATGGGGTTAAAGGAACCGCTTTTTTTAGACTTTTTCGTTACTAAAAGTGAAGAAGCAATAAAGAAGATAAAAAGAACAGCGATAGCGGCATAAAGAAGTTTATCCATATTAGCTGTCCTTTTTTTGCATTTCGCGGTCAAGCAGTTCGATAATTAAGCTGGAAAGACTTTTGCCGTGAGACTCGGCATATTTTTTATATTCCTCCTTTTTACCTCTTTTCACACGAAAACGGATATCGTCAAGATTTTCGCGCATGTACTTAATGGTTGCTTTTTTTTGCGATTCAGAAGTCATAAAATCACACTCCTTTGACTGATTATATAGCGCACTTGATATAAAGTCAGAATATGATACAACATATATAAGGTTATACAGATACAATAATGGGGGAAATTATATAGGTAAATACGTATTGTCTACGACAAGCGGAACGGAATCGGCTATAAATCAAGAAAAGTTAGTAAAGTACGGGTTTATAATGGTTAAGTATAATAACGAAACATATTTGTTGTTGGCAAAGCAAGCATCTACGGGGAAATATTGGCCTATAACTTATAGTGGTTCTATAACAGATGCGTCTATATACAATACAAAATCTGTATATAAAATTACGGGTACTGGCGAAGAACAACATCAGGAGGTGGGCGTGATATTAGATACAAGTATTCCGTATGAAAGACTTAAAAAGGGATGGGAAGCTATACCCGAAACGGATACAGTAAATATAGATGTACCTGCATATCAAGATGGATATGCACAACCTGAGGGAGCATTAAAAGATTCATTACCGCAAGTTATAGTAGATGCAATACCGCGTGAAGGTGTTGATATTGATACCAGTGGGGATATAATATCAATTCCTGTAGATATAACAAAAGATGCTGTACTAGATTTTACAGGTCTAAAAAATTCTTGGGCTGGTATAACTAATGTCTTTCCTTTTTGCTTGCCGTTTGATTTTTTGACAATGGTGCAAAGCCTTGTAACGACACCCGAAACACCTGTATTTAGTGTAGACTTTGCGAAAGGCCCGTTTATCGGAGGAACGCTTGTTGAATTGGATTTATCGGAATGGAACGGAACCGCACAACTCGTACGAACACTTGTGTTCATATGCTTTTGCGGCTTCCTGCTTTTTGCAACGTCAAAGATAATGAGGTGGTAATATGGGGAATATGCTGGTCAATTTCGCACAATGGTGTATTGATGCGGCGGCCAATGTCGGGAAAACGGTTGTTAACCTCTTGCCGGCATCGCCTTTCACGGCATATATCAACATTTCACTGTCGAATGATTATTTGAAGCTTCTGAATTGGATGATACCCGTCAGTGAGATCATTTCGCTATTAGAATCATGGTGTGTCGCTATTGGATTATGGTATTTATATCAAATTATATTACGCTGGGTAAAGGTTGTGGAGTAAGTGATTGAATTGTACAGCGGAACGCCCGGAAGCGGAAAGTCGTTGCATTTGGCAAAAGAAATCATCACAAATCTTAAACAAGGGAAAATTGTGATAGCAAACTTTGAAATATCGCTTTCGAAACGGATGAAGCGGTATCAAAATAATTTCCTCTATTATGATAACAGTGAAATGAACGTGAAACTTCTTTATGAATTATCTGCGAAGTATAAGAAGGGAATACGGGAAGGACAGATTGTTTTAATCATCGATGAATGCGCCGTTATGTTCAACAGCCGGGATTATGCGAGAAAAGATCGTTCGGAATGGATTTTGTTTTTACAACAACATAGGAAGCTAGGGTATCGTGTTATATTGGTAGCGCAAAGCGACAGAATGATAGACCGCCAAATCAGGGCATTCATAGAATACGACGTGCGGCATAAAAAGGCGAACAATTTCGGTGCAATAGGCTTATTTCTGACATTATTCGGCATAAAGCTATTTTCGGCGGTAACATACTGGTATGGACAGCGGGAACGGTGCGGCGCGGAATTCTTTCGATATAAAAGAGCATATGGAAATCTTTACGATACAACGAAAATATTCAAATAAAGCGGACGCGCGCAATCGGGATACCGAAGGAGGGACCCGGTCGCGCGCGGATTGCTTTTTTCATACTTTTTCAATGGGCGATACGATTTCCATAAGCCGATTATATATGTCTTCCGTGATATAGCGAGTTCGTAAGAGCGGAACACCAGCATCCGCTAAAACCTTATCCTTTATATCATCGCGCGTTTTGGCGGATGCGGAATTATGGGAAGAATCATCCAGTTCAATAACTGCGACGGTTAATCCGGAGGTGTCAAGGAGAACAAAGTCGCAATGTTTGCGGATAATACGGTTAACAAGGGAAATATCCTTTGAATTACGCGGTTCGACAACATCAATTAGCCGGACTTTTG
>CAYTUT010000199.1:0-2482 GCA_964441295.1 uncultured Christensenellaceae bacterium
AATGTAAAGGAGGCAATTATGTCAACAAAACCCTATAAGGATTTTTCACCGGACTGGTATCAGGAGACTCCGCCGGAGAAGTCATACCGTTCGATTTTTAAGTGGGGCGACCCTAATTTTCATAAAATTCCGAAGGAAAAGCTCTTTAAGCTCGTTAAGTCAGAATTTGGGCTCACTGATGATTTTTTCAAAGAGAGAAAAGAACTGGGGCTCGAGAAGGTCAAGTACGATATTCCGTGCAAACTGAGCAAGGAACAGCTTGACGCATTGAAAAAAATAGTAGGCGAGAGCAATATGTCCGTAGATGATTACGACAGACTGCAGGTTGCATACGGTCAAACAATGCTTGACTTAATGAGGCTGCGCAAGGGTATTGTTGAGAATGTACCCGATGTAGTGCTGTATCCTAACAACAAAGAGCAGATTGAGAAGGCTGTCGCATATTGCGCTAAGAACAAAATCCCCGTATATGTATATGGCGGCGGCTCCAGCGTTACGCGCGGTACCGAGTGTATGAAAGGAGGCGTTTCGCTTAATCTGCAACGCAATTTCAATAAGGTAATAGAGTTTAATGAGATTAATCAGACCATAACGGTCGAGTCGGGCATGATGGGGCCGGCGTTAGAAAAAATACTCAACAGCGCCAAAGAGATTTTCAAAGCCAAGCAAGCATATACCTGCGGGCATTTTCCTCAGTCATTCGAGTATTCGGCAGTCGGCGGCTGGGTGGTAACCCGTGGAGCGGGACAAAATTCTACATATTACGGCAAAATTGAGGATATAGTACTTTGCCAGGAGTATGCAACCCCGATAGGCAACATTAAGACTGACCGCACCCCGAGAAGCGCTTGCGGTCCCAGCCTTGACCAGATTATGATGGGCAGTGAGGGCGCATACGGAGTATTGACCCATGTGACTTTGCGGATATTCAAGTATCAGCCGGAGAATAGACTCCGCTTCAGCTATATGTTCAAGACTTGGGACGATGCTATGAATGCTGTCAGAGAAGTAATGCAGGGCGAGTTCGGCTTTCCTTCGGTATTCAGAGTATCCGACCAGGAAGAAACGCAGATGATGATGAGGATGTACGGCATCAGCGACACTCCGTTCGACAAACTGCTGAAGCTGAAAGGATTCAAAGACTACGAAAAGTGTCTGTTGCTTGGCTTTACAGACGGCGAAAAGCAGTTTTGCAAAAATGTATACAGAAATGTAAGAAGAGTGTGCAAAAAGTACGGCGCGCTTTCGCTGACTGGTATAGTAACCAAGACCTGGGAGCATGGGCGCTTTACCGATCCATATCTAAGGGATACAATGCAGGACTTTGGAATAATGATAGACACGCTGGAGTGCTCGGTTAATTGGGACAATATGGAGCAGGTACACGTTGATGTAAGGAAGTATTGCAAGTCAAGACCCAATACAATATGCACCACGCACATTTCACATATGTACCCGCAGGGCGGCAACCTTTACTTCATTTTTATCACTCCTCTGACCGAACTTGAAGAGTTTAAGGCGTATCACAAAGGTATTTTGGACGCCATACAAAAATCAGGCGCCGCGATATCACACCACCACGGCATAGGTAAGTTCTTCGCTCCATGGCTGGAAGGGTACATCGGCAAGACAGAAATGGGCGCTATCGGCGCTGTCAAAAAATATTTTGACCCTGATAATATCATGAATCCGGGCGGAACATTAGGACTCGATCTCACAGAGAAAGAAAAAGTGTTCACCAAATAATCAGCAAAGTTGTGGACCGCCGCGCTAAGGCAGCGGCGGTCTTTTGTTATCTGAAAGTATCTGCGGTAAATAGTCAAGTTACCCTCAAAATGCAATTTGAGGCAATTTGTGTTCGTTAATAATTTTGCGCCTGTGTCAGTATCGCCAAACAAAAGGCGTATTAACTTTGTTTTGATTAAAAGCATTGTAAAAAATACGCTAAAAAATGAGGAAAAACCGCAAAAAATCAAGAGGTATTGACATAAATCATGATATGTGCTAAAATTAATTAACAATACACGAGGATGGTGCTATATGGAGATTACAGATGTAAGGGTCAGACTCGCCAAGACAGATGGGGGAAAGTTAAAAGCAGTTGCATCGATAACAATCGACGGTTGCTTTGCAGTGCATGATATTAAGATTATTGACGGCAATTCTGGTCCGTTTATAGCTATGCCCAGCAGAAAAACGCCTGAAGGCGAGTTTAAGGATGTTGCGCATCCCATTAATCCTGATACTAGAGCGTACATATCCCAGATGGTTCTTGAGGCTTACGAAAAGCTTTTGTAAAACATCCGATTATTACGAATACTCACTGACAACTCGGCAAATTCTTCTGATGGATTTGTCTAATTTTTTTGTTAGGCAGTTTTTAAGTTAGTTGCTAATGCGCGCCGCCTGCGGTCTTTCTTTTTGTCAACATATCTCTCATGCTGTCAATGCTGCCGGCACCCAAAAGCAATATGATGCCTTT
>CAYTUT010000200.1:0-2424 GCA_964441295.1 uncultured Christensenellaceae bacterium
GACCTCTCCATTATTAATCTTGTATCCCGAATACTGAGGACCAAAAACATTCTCAATATCACGCTTGAATTGCAGCCTTACCTGATATCTGCCTACGCCCTGAGGCTTGTCGCCGTAGCTCCCGTAAGGAAGGTCCATGTAAGTCTGCGAAACAGTATCAAAACGCCAATATGTTACATCGTAATCTGCGGCGGTTATCGTGTTGATGACCTGATTGCTGAGCGTGGTAAATATGGCTGTAATAGTCATTCCGCCCGTACCCTGCTGCACTATTGCGTTGTTGGCCATAAAACTGGCGCTGTCGCCGTAATAAATAACCTTATAAGGCTTAGGCACAACGTCAAAGGCAAGATCTATATGGTCGCCCTCTTCAAGCCCGTATTCGGGCACATCTGTATTGAACACGATACGGTAAATATAACTGCCCTCTTCGCTAGGCGCCGTACCGCTTATCCTGTAGCCATTGGTCGAACCGGTAATCTTACTAACATAGTACACATCGAATTTGTCCTCAAAATCCACTCCGGTAATATTACCTTGCAGATTAGGCTCAACCGGCGAGCCTGTGTAGTACAGCTTGTCACTTGCAAGAGATGCAGTTACTGCCGCCGACACCATATAAAACTCATAGGTAAATGTATCGTCTTCGAACACATTGCTGTTGACAATATCCCTCAGCATTGTGACCTCGATTGTATAAAGACCGACATCCACTACTTCTACTGCCGGAGTCCCTTCGAACAGTATACGGACTTCATAGTCCACATTCTCAACAAGCGTAACTCCCTCGCAGAATATGCTGGCTCCTACCTCTGACACATAATCGTCGCCATCTGCAACAAGAGAGGAAGGCGTGCTGTAACTGATTGCGAAGTGATTATAGACGATAGAGTATGCGAATGTCTTCAAAACCATGCCGCTGGTAAGCGACGCCCCTGAAGTGTTACGGTAACCGCTTCCTGAATAAGTCGAAACGGCCCGCGCCGAATATGTACCGATAGCCGAAGGCGCCGCGCCGAGCAGCACCGCTCCCGAATAGTACCTTATCTCGTAGGCAACAAAGGGCGAAGCCGCCCAGTTGACATTATCTGTGCTTTGCCATACTGTGGCAGCAGCGCTAATCCCTGCACCTGTATACACGCTTGTTCCGTTGCCGGAGAGCGCAAGGTCAATGTCAATGTAATAATCCTCGACTGCCGCCACTGCACTGCTTGCACCTAATGAAACGAACAGCATCACCGCAAATGCGATTAGCACTACAGACAAGATTAATAATTTTCCGGTTCTCTTATACGACATAAATACACCTCAAGAATAGCGTTGGGCATTATATATTATATTATCACAGGCGATAGAATAATTGCAAGTACTATATACTACTATGTAATAATTATACAGCGCGGGTACACGCTTACGTAATTTTATTTTATAAAATTATCTACTTTTTTAGCAATATTTAATTGGCAAAGAAAAATACCATGGTTTATTTTGTCGGCAATTCATTCTGTCCTTGTGATAAAAGTGATTCCGTGTTCTCCTACTCCCAGTTCTCCCGCTTCCCCGCCTTGGCCGACAAAACCTAAATTGTACACAATGGTTTCGTACAAAAAAAATATTATCCTCTCGTAATCCTTTGAGCCAAAAATCTCAGAAAGCGCATAGCTTATCAACTTTGCGTCAATATCTGCATTCATTGGAGACAATAACAGCTCAAGACAGTGTATTTTGCCCAAATTGTCGATATATGTCTGTATTTCGGCATAAAAAAACAGTTCGGACACTCTAGCCGAGGTTATACTCAGCTTTTGCAAAAAATCGCTGATATCCACGCTCAATATAATTATTGTTTGAAAATATTTCTCACAGCGCACAAGTCTGGTTTCCTCTATGCTTATCATCTGAGTATACGGGGGATTAATCGTCTTGACCGAATTGCTGAAATAAGCCGCCAGCTCGCCATATGACAGATATATTTCGGGCTTTTGAAAGCGCATCTCCCCCAGTTGAAGCATGCAATATGCCTCGATGTTGCGATTAAGCCCCGCATCCTTAAGCTTTTGCATTAAGCTTCTTTTGTACTGCTCTGCTTCTTCGTTTTTCTCCATTACTCTGCATTGGGTTATTTTGTCAATCAGCAGTACCGCTTCGCCAATGGTTAAACCGCTACAGTCAAAGCCGTAGTCGTCCGTCAATAATCCAATCGCCGCAACAGGTGTTGCCAAGCTTATGTCCATGGCTGCAAACAGTATAATAGCAAGTACTACAGCAATGACAGTCGTACAAAAAATTCCACGCATTTTACAATTATTTACAGCGCGCTGACAATTATATCAGGAGATAAGCAAATTTTGCTGATAATTATTTATTGTCCCGTTTTCGGCATTGACACAACTTTCAAAATATGCGATAATATACTAATTAGAG
>CAYTUT010000201.1:0-2414 GCA_964441295.1 uncultured Christensenellaceae bacterium
ATGTCTCTGCCGAAGGCGCTCTTCCCAATCACTTCAACTCTTAAATCTTCATCAATATCGGACAATTTTGCAAGCAATTCCAAATACCCAAACATGTAATATAATACGCACAACAAGGTTTCGTTGTGCGCTTGGATTTGGCTCTATTAACAATTATTTGTGATATGGCATGGAATTAATTATGGTAAAAGCTCTATACAACTGCTCTGCAAGAATAACTCTCATCAGCTGATGCGGATATGTAACACGGCCAAAGCTGATACGCTTGTCGGCAAGCGTCAACAGTTTTTCGGACAGACCGTCAGACCCGCCTATTGCAAAGCTCATCTCCTGCCCGTAGTCCTTTGCGTTTTTTACCAGTTCAGCCAGTTCTTCGCTGGTAATTAGCGCGCCTTTGCTGTCCAAAGCAATCGTAATGCCTTTCAACATCGATATTATCGCCTCACCTTCCTCGTCTTTAGCGGCTCTGATTGCCGCTTCGCCGCGCTGGGCATTTTTGCTTTCGGCAACCTCGATGATATCAAGCTTTGCAAACCTTGATATGCGTTTTGAGTATTCTTCCAAGCTATCGCGGAAGTATTTCTCTTTGAGCTTTCCCACTGCGATGATGTTGATTTTCATCTTAACTGTCCCCACATGTATGTGAAAATGGTCTGAAGCATACACATTGTGAATACGGCATAAATCAAAATATTATCTCTCAGCATGGGTTTACCGTCAATGCGGTAGGTGTCCAGCATGATTTTGCCCCCGAAATACGGTTTTTCTTTTAGCCCCGGCTCCCGCCTGCTGAGCTTGGGCACCAGTGTCAACAGATAAAAGATGAGCATTGCGTTGGCAAAAAGTATACCGGCTGCCAAAAGCAGGGTAAAAGGATTGGTAAGCATATTGTAGAAGCGGTCCATCAGTCCTCCCAATATTCCCCCGTGCTGTGACGAGTAGTTTATTAGGTGGTCCATAGCGTTGTTCATAAAATGCAGCAGCATTGCGGGTAATATACTGCCGGTTTTTATTACAAGATACGCCATAATACATCCGCCGACAAAGGCGTAGCCGAACTGTATTATGTTGCCGTGCATAGTCCCGAATAACAGTCCCGATAGTATAATAATCTCCACCTCGTTGCCTCGGTCGGAGATTGCGTCAATAAGCAGCCCTCTATGTGTGAATTCTTCAAAAACTGCGGGCAAAACGGCGCCGATAACTATCCACATCAACAGACTGAGCGGACCTTGGTATATTATCCCTACTCCCGCAACAGGAGTGTATCCGCTGATAAGGATAATGAGAAACAGCACTCTTGATACGAGCATAGTAAAAAAGTAAAAAAGTATTGATATAGGTACTACCGCAAGCCATATTTTTGGATTGAAAGGCCGTTTGTAATAAAAATCCTTGCGCATCAAATTAATGCGCTCGGAGGCGCTTGCGCCCGGCGCATAAGGCTTTACCGCGTAAGCTACCACCAACGGGATTATGCCCATACATATAATTTGGCTCAGCAATGTGTACAGTATTGTGCTTCCGTTGTCCGAAAGGCGCGACGGAATTACTCCAAACAACACATTAAGCAATGTCAGCGCCAGCATGGAACAGAAATATGCAAATGTCAATCTAAATCTCTTACTCATATCACCCCATCAAAATATTCAGCACCCATACCAGCAAAATCAGTAAAAAGGCGAACCAAAAACCCCAGCTGATACGGTCTTTAATTACCGGTTCTTCAATCTGCGCGCCGTCCTGCCTGTCACAATACGCCAATGCAACCTTAACGAATGCGGTGATGCCCAGCTTCGCCGTACGCTTATCTGGGGATGTCCGCTTATACTTGTCGACAAGCTCCTTAGCAGTATCCACAAAGGGCACTCCTTCTTTCTTTTCCTTATATCTTATGCAATCTATTGTGAATCTCCTCAGCATTATTATAAGCAGTACTATGCCGATTATTGACATTACAATAGCGCCTAGCAAGGACTGAATACTGTCAAACGCAAAAAAGTTATCCAACACTTCAGTATTTTGCCTTGCGCTGACTAGGCTCATCGATATTGCAATCATATTATTGGTGAAGTGAAATATAAATGCAGACCACATTGAGCGCGTTATTAAGTATATGTACGCAATAACGATTCCTATCAAAAACTGATGCACAAACTGTGACGCGTTGCCGTGAATGAGCGCAAACATCAATGCGGACATCAATATAGCAAAAGCATAGCCCCTTCCCTTAAAACCACCTATCAGGTTGACTCTGAACATCAGTTCCTCACCCATCGCAGGAAACACAGCCAGTCCGACAATGCCGAGCAAAAACAGCGAGTTGGTTGATACATAATCCCCGTACTGCGGCAAAAAGTTGTATCCGAGAATCTCGAGCAACTCAAGCAGCATATACGCAATCGGCATAAACG
>CAYTUT010000202.1:0-2398 GCA_964441295.1 uncultured Christensenellaceae bacterium
AATTTAGGTGAAGAATGAAAACAATAAAAGTATTAATGCTGCTAATTTTATTAGCTATTACATCATGCACACATAAAGATGACAACACTAGAGTCAAAGTTATATGGGAAATCTCCGATACGATTAATCCCAAAAAGAAATGTGTTCCTGATGAGAATACTGCATCCAAAATTTCTGAAGCTTTTTGGACTGTGAAATATCCTGTTTTTTGTGGTAATAATCTTCCCATGGAATTATTAAATAAATCGGATAGTTCATTTACAGTCAGCGGGCAATCGAGCCATAGATTATCCGAGAGAGTTGTCATTATTTCAGAAATATCAATGAATGACGGTAGGTTTATTAAAAATGATTTGGATGGGTTAATATACTTAGACACTTCGGATATAGTTTTTTCTCCTGTGGTTGCCGAGAAGATTGCTGAAGCGGTTTGGTTTATGCGTGATCTTTGTAATATTTATGCATATTGGCCTCTTACAGCCCAAATCGAGTCTGATTCTACATGGATTGTTTCAGGAACTAATAAAACAAAAACCGAAAAAGTATTTACCAGGTTAAAGAAAAAAGACGGGCAAATTCTAAAACTATGGGCTGAAACAAAAGCTAAAGAGTAGTTAAAACTAAATGTACTATGAGCTGGCAGAGGAAAATTTCTCTCTTGTCGGACGAATATAACCTCTGCTTCGCTCTCACTCGTCGGACGAGCAATTCATCCGACGAGGAAGAAAATGAAATGATATAATATACTTTCCGAAGGTTCAATATCCTTCGGAAAGTTTTCCCATCATCACATCTTCATCATTGTTTTTACAGCAAAATATCGTATTTTATATACGATCATCATTGCACTTCGCACGTTTGTTTGAAATAAGAAGAATGCTGAATGAATAAAGCGGCGAGCCGCCGCTCTTTGAAATGCAGCCCGGCTACACGCCCTACCACTATTGCTTTAACGACCCCGTGAACGGCAGCGACCCGAGCGGGTTGGTGCAAGAAGGAGGAATAGCTTATTCTCCGCGAACAGTTATTATTGAAGGTGAGCTATCCCCAAAATTTGTAACGGGAAATAAGGTGTAAAAGCGTTAAATTGCATTAAGGAGAGAAGTATGCAAAAGAAACGCACGCGCTATAGCGAAGAATTCAAAACGAAGGTAGCCTTAGAGGCTCTACGAGAACACGGCACGATAAACGAAATAGCCGGCAAATACCAAGTGCACGCCAATCAAGTCGTCTCCTGGAAAAAGCGCTTGGAGGAAGGCGCGACCGAGTTATTCAAAGACCCACGGCACAAGAAGAAGGCCGAGAGTCCGACGGAAGAAGAGTTATACCAACAGATTGGTCAACTACAAGTGCAATTGGAGTGGCTAAAAAAAAAGATGGGGCTTAAGTAAATCGGAGCGGCGCAAGTTGTTGGACGCACGCGACAAAGAGCTAAGCCTCGACGAGCAATGTCAAGCGCTCGGAATAAGTTTATCGGGGTATTACTATAAGCCCAAGGGCGAGTCGGCCGAGAATTTGGCAATAATGTTATTGATAGACAAGCAATACACCTCCAGGCCATATTACGGAGCGCAACGAATGCACGCATACATAAGTTCTTTGGGATATAAAGTAAATATAAAGCGAATAAGGCGTTTAATGCGATTGATGGGCATAGAGGCGATCTATTGCAAGCCAAATTTGAGTAAACCGGACAAAACGCACAAGAGATACCCATATTTGCTAAGGAACGTGGAAATAACGGATTGCGATCAAGCGTGGAGCATGGATATAACGTACATACCAATGGAAAGAGGCTTTATGTATTTGACGGCGATAATTGATTGGCGTAGCCGCTATATTTTGTCTTGGAGGCTTTCTAACACGCTTGAGGGCTCTTTTTGCCGAGAATGCTTAACGGAAGCGTTAAACGGCGGGAAACCCGAGATATTCAACACTGATCAAGGCGTGCAGTTTACTTCCGAGCGTTTTCAAGAGATTCTATCGAGCGCGAAAGACGTAAAAGTGAGTATGGACGGCAAAGGGAGAGCTTTGGACAACGTTTTCATCGAGAGGTTTTGGCGTTCGCTGAAATATGAATACGTGTATTTATACGCGCAAAAGGACGCTAAAGAGCTTTACGCGGGAATCAAGGAGTACATTGATTTCTACAACAACGGCAGGCCGCATCAGTCTTTGGGCTACAAAACGCCCGCGGAGGTATATAGCGGACGAAGCGAAACTCCGGCGACACAAAGCGTGAAGTTGGCTTCTTGACAAGCGAAAAAAAAGCGTTTCGAAGACCCTCCCGGTCTTCGGTCGCTACGCTCCCTTCGACCGGGAGGGTTGCAATAGAATTGAAAATTGAGTATATTTGAACAGTTTTTTAAACTTGTTTTTACACCTTATTCTTGTGTAA
>CAYTUT010000203.1:0-2348 GCA_964441295.1 uncultured Christensenellaceae bacterium
TTTGAAACAGGCAAGATGGTTCGTGCGGTGGAAGTCGATAAGAGAGGAGAAGCATCACAAGAAAAGAATCCGCGAGGAAAGAAAGCAGGACAAGCATAAGGACGCCTCTTTGATTGATAAGGCTAATCCCGCCGTATCAAGAATTGTCAACATTATCAACCGCTTTGAGCCCATTGTGATAATATGCACAACTCCAGAGAGCCTCAAACTCAGCTTATATGCAAGAAGCGCTGTTGCGAAGGACATCAAAGTTTTTGCAGTGGCTGCCGACTTTGCGCTGGACCTCTCCTTTGTCAAGCTTGAAGCGGACGGTTATTTTGTTGAGAACGATGAGTGTAAGCGCGCTTTGGAAAAGCTGGGCGCGGACAAGGATAAGGTTTTTGTAATAGGCATGCCCGTGCCTGATAACAGAAATATACCCGATAAGGACGAGGTCAGAAAGAAATACGGCTTTGCCGACAGCCTGCCTATCGTGGTGGTTAACGGCGGAGATTACGAGACCGATACCATAAGAAACGATATACTTCTTCTCATGAAAACACGCGAAAAATATAATATGCTAATTATCAGCGGCAGCGATAAGGTGCGTAGAAAGTATATGAACACGGCAGAATTTTCCGCAGGGGTAGTTTTCAACGAAGTGTTTGAAGAAGATATGATGACGATTGCGGATATTTTGATAACTGTACCCGATTCGAAGGTGGTATTCAGCGCATTCAAGAGCGGTGTTGCGGTAATTATTGCGCCGCATATTACGGTGTTGGAGCGGGATATTCGCAAATATCTTGTCAAGAGAGCGCTTGTATTGCCCGTCAAGACCCCCGAGGAGATGGCAGCCGCGGTTGACGAACTGCTGATTGAGCAAGAACGCAGGAGAGAATTTGTCGCAAGAGGCATCAAATATGCCGCGGCGAGCGTTAATGAGAGCATCAATAAAAAAACCGCCTTATTATTAGGCGTTGGCAAAACTGATATCAATTAACATAAAGGAGAGCTATGAGAACGGTCGCAACGATTTTTTTAGAGGACAAAAGGCAAATACATCTTGAATTATTCGAAGAATATGCCCCAATCAGCGTGAAAAACTTCATTAACCTCGCCCAAAGCGGATACTATAACGGTTTAATATTTCACCGAGTGATACCCGGCTTTATGATACAGGGCGGAGGTATGGACGCTGAAATGCAGACTAAGGGCGGAGTTGCCACGATTAAGGGAGAGTTCAAAGATAACGGTGTCAACAATCCCGTTACGCATACCATTGGCACACTGTCTATGGCGCGCACTAATGTAATGGATAGCGCGACATCGCAGTTTTTTATCTGTGTCAAGGATGTACACTTTCTCAACGGTCAGTACGCCGCGTTCGGCAGAGTCTTGGATGATGAAAGCATGAAGGTGGCGATTGATATATCCACCGTGCCTACGCAAACGGTCAACTGGTACGAAAATGTACCTGTAAGACCGATTGTCATATCCAAAATCTCAATTCACGAGGAAAAATAGCGCAATTTGCGGTTTTTTGATTGACCGCATATCAGATTGTCACTGTTGGATACGGATAAAAAGCCATGCTGCATATTGACCGTGCCGCGTTTTGCTTTATTTCGCGCATCTTTCGGTTCGCGGTTTAATCAAAATAGTAAGCTGGATGCCTTTAACGGATATCCAGCTTCTTAATTATCTTTGCGGGGTTGCCCGCAATTACCACATTGTCGCCAAAGCTTTTTGTAACAACCGAGCCTGAGCCGACCACAACATTATTGCCTAGGGTGACGCCCGGGTTGATTGTGGCATGACCGCCAATCCAACAGTTGTCCCCGATTGTAATAGGCTTGCCGAGTTCTTTTCCCGAGTTGCGCAACTCGGGATCTATGGGGTGAGTCGCAGTATAAATACCTACTTGAGGCGCAAGCATGCAGTTTTTTCCTATTCTGACCTCTGCCACATCAAGAATTACGCAGTCAAAATTGGCATAGAAGTTTTCGCCGATGTAAGTGTTACAGCCGTAATCGCATTTGAACGAGGGCTGTATGGATATTCTTTCTCCGATACTGCCAAGCAGTTCTTTCAAAATAGGCCGCCTCTTTGAGTACTCGGCGATGGAAGTCTTGTTGTACTCCTCAGAAAGCAGGGCGGCTCTTGCGCGAAGCTGTACCAATTCTTTATCATGCGGGCTGTACATTTCCCCGGCTAACATCTTTTCTCTCTCGGTCATAAAAAGTCCTTTGGCAAAAACGCCGTGTTTTTATATCTCAATTATACACTATCGTCAGAGCCATAAGCAAAAATTTGTAAAAAAAGCGCGAAGGGGCATTGGCTGACTGTTAGTCAGCGTCCTTTTCTTT
>CAYTUT010000204.1:0-2346 GCA_964441295.1 uncultured Christensenellaceae bacterium
CCCTAGTAGATATCAATGATCATATGCTGCTACTATGGTGTCGAATACAGAGAAGCGCCGCACATACAACAGTGCGGTGCTTTTAATCTTATTACTATATTGACGAAGATTAGCTCTTCCTTAACCCGTCTATTATCAGCCTCCTGAGGCAGGGGACATAATAAGTACCGTATCGCCGTCCTTCAGCTTGGTTCTAAATTTGTTCAACTTCATGAAATTCACCTCATTAACGATAATTATCGAATTGCGCAGATACTTTGCGCTGTATTTATTGTATTGCTTTTCCAGCGCTTCAAGCAATTCTCCAATACTCGCGACATTCATTTCGCAACATGCGGTGCCGAATTCCAATCTGTACAAGCCAAAAAACTCAACCTTTACCATACTTATTTCCTTTCTGCTATATTGTCAAGCTTATCCAGCCCATAATAGCGCAAAGTGGATGCGCCGACCGCGCCATTCTCTGTCCAGCCTCTTGCGCGGTAATAATTTTTTCTGAGCTTTTCTTGCGGCACCTTTGACTTGTCGTTACCCTCAATCTGGTTGACCGTCGTCAGCCTTGACGGCAGCTTGTCGTCCGCCTTTGATACGCCCAGCCGAGTATTAATCATCCTTTCGAGATTATAGCCTCTTGCGCCTATCTTCATCAGCTCGCCCATATTCAGCTTCATCCCTGTTGCGTACTTGAGCGCCACGGGATGAGGCAGCATAAAAGGTATATTAACCTTAAGAATACCGGGGAATTTGTTGGCAATCCCAATAAAAGGTCCGGTATACGGCAACACTGCGTTGACAATACGGGACACAATGCTGTTAGGCTTGCGAAACAAAAACGGCGGGAAAAATGCGTATGTAGTGAACAGACAGCTACCGCCTGCGGATACCGCTTCCATGAGATTTTGAAACATAATTGCAAGCTGTGCTTTGCCTGCCGTTGTGTACGGATTGATAGTCAATCCTAGTCCCTCGATTACGACGACGTATCCTGCGTTTAAGTGACAGCCGCCGCGGTTAGCTACCGAATAACCTAGACCATGGCCTACAGCGCCTCTAGGCTCATATGCCGCAAGCTCCATACCCTTGACCTGCATGCAAAATTCTTCTCCGCCCAGCTTCTTCATGATTGCTCTGGACCCGTCAGCAAGCATATCGGCTACTTCGCCGTCTCTGAATGCGATTTTTTTAATGGTTTCAGAAATATTATCAATTTTGCCGAACTTCAGCCCGCTGTCCCAAATCCCTTTTTCGTTAAGCTCCATTGCAAAAGCAATGGTGCCTGCTGTGGATATTGTATCCATGCCCAGCTCGTCCAGCTCATAGTTCCACCTGATAATACTCGGGAGATCGTCGTTCAAAATATTTGCCCCGAGCAGACCCATAACCTCAACCTCAGGCCCCTTGACCTGCTTGCCGTCCACTTCCACAACTCTCGCGCACTGTATCGGACATGTTATACAGCCTCTGTTTTTGACGAGATATTTTTCGGCAAGCTCCTCACCCGATATTGAGCGATATCCATCGAATCTGCCCGCCGAAAAATTCTTGGTAGCGAGAAGATTTTTCTGCTGCATAACCGAAAGTAACGCCGCGGTGCCGAGCTTTGGCATCTGCTCCCCTGTCAAGGGGTGCGCCTTGAGCATCGCGGTCCATTTTTTCTTAAGCGCATTGAGCTTTTCCTTATTGTAAGGCTCCTGCATTTTTGTACCGCTGACTGTTACAGCCTTAATATTTTTGCTGCCCATAACCGCGCCAATACCGCCTCTGCCCGCCGCACGGTCATCGCTAATGACACAAGCATACTTTACTAAGTTTTCGCCTGCGGGGCCTATAACCAACTTGCCGCTTTTGCCGCCGATTGCATGCTGCGCCTCAGTGGTGAGCATACCTTTGAGGTAATCTGCGCTTTTGTACTCGACTGCGCCCTCTTTGATATCGACCTGAATCAACTCCTTGCTCTTCCCAGTAAATAATATCGCATCATAACCCGCTCTTTTTAATGCAAGACCGAAGCCTCCGCCGCAATTAGATGATGTGAGCAGTCCTGTGAGCGGCGAAACAGCGCTCATATTAAATCTAGAAGAGCTCGGACAGCCCGTACCCGTCAATGGTCCCGTGGAAACTACAATGATATTTTCCTCTCCCAGCGGGTCAATCGGCCCCTTGACAAAGTCATTGATAATTCTGGCTGCTAGTATCTTGCCCCCCAAAAACAATTTGCGGTCATTGTCTGACAACGGATATTCCGAATGAGTTCTGTGGGTCAAATCGATTTTTAATACCTTTCCTGCATAAGCACCGTAATTTGTATCCATAATTTCTCTCCTTATTGGACAATTATACCATAAA
>CAYTUT010000205.1:0-2324 GCA_964441295.1 uncultured Christensenellaceae bacterium
TTCGAGCGGATTTGCGCTCAGTGACACTCTCACTGTATTGCCTATCCCGTCAAGCAAAAGACTGCCTATTCCGATATGGGACTTTGCAAGCGCCAAATCTCCGCCGCCTGCCTCCGTTACGCCAATATGTAGCGGATATTCGCTTTTGGCGGCAATAATACGGTATGCGGCGACATTTTTTTTGATATCAGAGCTTTTTGCAGATATAACTATGTCATCAAAGCCGTAGCTTTCAAGCATTGCTGCCTGCTTCAACGCGCTCTCCGCAAGTGCTTCGGCGCTGTTGCCGTACTTGTTAAGCACATCCTGTTCAAGAGAGCCGCCGTTAACACCTATTCTTATCGGCAGACCATAATCCTTGACCACGCTGACAAGCTCTTTTACCTTTGCGGCGGAGCCAATATTAGAAGGATTAATCCTTATCTTGTGAGCGCCGCATTTAGCCGCTTTAATTGCCAGTCGATAATCAAAATGCACATCTGCAACAAGGGGTATGCATATCGAGCCGACAATTTTTTTGACTGCTTCTGCCGCATCATCCGTATTTACTGCGCAACGCACGATATCACAGCCTGCTTCTTGCAAGGCTTTTATTTGAGCGACCGTGGCAAAAACATCTTCGGTGCGCGTGTTGGTCATCGACTGCAGGCTTATTTTGGCGTCACCGCCAATAAAAATATCTTTGACGCGGATTTTCTTGGTCATAATCTTCTCTTTTTTGTCAGAACAGACTCGCTATAAAGCTGATATTAAGCAGATCGAATAGTATAGTTATCCCGAACAAAACAAATAGCCCTATTGCGTGAATCATGCCCTCAACCTTGCGGTTAATCGGCTTCTTGCGTATCCACTCGATTATGGTAAACAGTATTCTCGAGCCGTCCAATGCCGGAAGCGGCAAAATGTTCATGATAGCGATGCTTGCGCTCATTACTCCGAATAGCATCAATACGCCTCTAAAGCCTATTATACCTACCGTATGGGACATTACCGCGATTGTAGTAATGGGACCCCCTACATTGCCTCTTACAGAAAGCGCTCCAGTAAAAAGTCTGCCGATGCTCTGGAACATAAATACAATTAGCTGAAAACAGAAAACTATCGCGCGCCACAGGGATTGAAAAATATTGTAACGGTACATTGCGCCCTGAGTATTGATTCCAAGCCCTCTGTATTGATTGCTCTCGCTGTCATAGAATTGCCCGAGCTTTGCGCTGATTTCCACCTTCTCGCCGTTGCGGTTGACCAATATCTTGATGTCATCGGGATTAGACTTGGCAATAAGGGTCTGAATATTCCAGTCGGCGAACGAATAGATATTCTTTCCATTGACTTTGAGTAATATATCGCCTTGTTCAAAAGGCTGTTCAAAGGAAGCGTCAACCGGCGTATTGAAGCCCGCGACTACAGGCATCGAATAGCCGTACGCCATAAAAACTATAGTAAGTATTAAGAAAGCGGACAATAGGTTGAACACTACTCCGGCGACTAGCACTAGTATTCTTTTCCAGGGCGCTTGCGCGTTGAATGTACCTTCGGCAGCAGTATCCTTATCCTCGCCCTCAAACGCGCAAAAGCCTCCTAGCGGAATAGGTCTTAAGGAGAATTTTTCGCCCGACTTCATGGTTTTTTGAAATAATGGCGGTCCAAAACCTATGGAAAATTCGTTGATTTTGAACTTCAACTTCTTTCCCACAACATAGTGACCGGTCTCATGCACAATAATCATTACCATCAAGGCTAACACTGCAATAAGCACTGTGCCGATAGTCTTAAATACTCCTGCGGCATCCAATAACAAAATCTCCATTTTAACTCCTTAACAAACTGCAGACATATTCCCGCGTTATCTTGTCCGCAAATAAAATATCTTCTATGCTGCAATCCGGCTTATTCTCAGCCTTGCATAAAGCTTTCTCTATTAATCTATGTATGTCGCCGTAGCAGATATTACCCTGCAAGTAATTTTGAACGGCGATTTCGTCAGCCGCATTAAATACTGCGGGCAAAATACCGCCCTTCTCGGCGACGGCAAGCGCTAAGCCAAATAGCGGATACCGCTTGTAATCAACCTCGCCAAAGGTCAAGGACATCTCCTTGAAGCTCACACGCGCTGTATCCCCTTTTACTCTATCGGGATACATTAGAGCAAGGCTGATAGGCAGACGCATATCGGGACAACTCAGCTGGGCAATCACGCTGCCGTCTATATACCCTACCATAGAATGCACTATGCTTTCGCGGTGCATTACCACCTCGATTTTGTCTAAAGGCATGGAAAATAGGTGCATTGCTTCCATAACCTCAAAACCCTTATTCACCAT
>CAYTUT010000206.1:0-2314 GCA_964441295.1 uncultured Christensenellaceae bacterium
TATACCTGTCGCGCCGTAGGCAAAGCTTATGTACTGACCGTTGCGGATCTCAAGCACCAGCTTATCGCCCATCCAGTAATAATAGCTGTTGCCTTTTTGCACTCTTAGTCCCTCGCTGTTGTATCAAAACTGTGTTGAACCGTAGCTCATAAGCTGATTGCCCTGCCAGACTAAGCTGCTGCCGCGGTAAGAGATAGGATTGCCCGTACCGGAATCGTAGCTTATAGCCTGACCGTTGTACGTAGTAAGCTTATCCGTCCAGACCGTATCGTAACCATAACCTATTGTACTAATTAGATTGGCAGGAGTTGCGGCTGTCGTATAGCTATACGTGTTTTTTTCTACGATATTGCCTGCTGTATCATATGTATACACAATTGTGCCGTACCTGGGATTATCCTCGCGCGATAATCTGTTGAGTGAATCGTAATGATATCTCGTATCTTTATTCACGGCACCAACAACTACGATCTGGTTATATTATTATTGTTGCCATATGTGTACTCAATGTGATAATCTTCCGAAGAAGCGTTATTATAAGTTATTTTTGTTATCAAATCGGTTGTAGCATTGCCGTTGTGCCAGTACTCTATCGACTCGCTGAATGCGACGGCATAGAACACAAGGGGACGGAGTAAAGTGCTATTTTGTGTATCTAACTATGGAAACAGGGACTCCCGTTACTCTAGAAACTTGTCTTATGCTTGCACCCGGTATTTTTACGAATTTTTGACAATATCTCCCCTGCTACCCTTCTCTAATGTCATTATATTGTTTTTATATGGCTTTGATCCTTTTACAAGTTTTAATCTGTTCAAGAACACTTCTCTGTCTTCGTCATCGTAACTTTCACTCTTTTTTCTTGCTGTTCTTGGCATAACAAACACCTCGCAATTATTCTACTTAACTGCAAGGTGTTTGTCAATTATTTATAGCACTTTACTCCGTCCCTCTGTGTCAAGATATGCCTTCGGACTCAAATAGCTTTTGCATATTTTCTTAAGTCTCTAAAATTCGGCTAATTTTTAGCTTAACTTTTTCGAAATCATATCTTTCCTTGTTGAAAGCAACATGGGTTTCGCAATTATCTTTTATTAAAAACAACAAATCATAAATCTGATTTTTTAATTGCCCTTTTTGCGTTATGAATTTTTCCCACGAGCAATCATTTACTACAACTACTTCAGTGCATTCATCATTTGCGGAAGCAAACTTGAAAATTTCTGTTAATTTATTCCCATTTGCATTGACTGCGATAGTATCATATTTTTTCCGAACGTACACGGTAGCTGTTTCGCAGGTACTTCTGATGCTGTCAAAAATGTTTTTGTTTTTGAATACTTGGCAAACGGCATAAAACGATCTTATTTCAAAGATTTCAGCAATTTTTAGCATTTTTTCTAATTGCTCGGGTCTTTCTAAATCATTAATAGCTAATAGATTGAACCAAGCAATGTTTTTGTTCAAATGCTTTTCTATAACAAATTTTTTCATACTTAATACCATCCTCCAAAGCCTCCAATACCGCCTCCAAGTATTATGCCTAGTGGGATATGATTAATCTTGCTGCCAAACATTATCCATGCCATATGAAGTCCTCTTCCCGCTTCGACATCAAATCTATTATATTTACCGAACTTAACTAGTGTGCCGCCTATATTTGGATTACCAGCGTTATTTGGCGACCAAATCTTCACGTTGCCCATAATTTTTCCATTAAAGCTTGGAGCCAAACTTCGAGTAATACTCATTGCACCACTAAGCATTTGCGCTGTTCCTGCAAAAATCCCTCCCCACATGAAACCACTAGCAAGGCCGTCTCCGAAGCCTTGTAGAGCACCTTCCCAGCCTCCTGTTATGCCACCCACGGCTGCCCCAATTCCCGCGCTGATCGCCATGCTTATTCCAACTTGTGTTAGTGAAGAAACAGCCGCAGTACCCATTGCCGCCATTACTCCTGCTAAAGTTGCCCCGCCAATCGCGGCAGCCGCTCCCATCGTTAGAACTCCAGCGACTATGAAAACTGCCCCTATGATAAGTTCAGTCTTGTGGTCTTTAAACCATTGACCTACCTTATCAAAGAAAGGGGACATTCCCGTGCTATCGGTATTATTGACAGGATCGTTCATGCAATATGCGTATAAGTTGTATTCTCCTGCCCCAAGCGCAACGCTTGCATCGTCCGGACTTATCCATCTGCCGACCTCGGGATCATAATATCTAAGTCCTACTGAATAAAGCCCCGTTTCGGTATCGTAGTAGTAGCCGCGATACCGTATCGGATTGTTTGCCCCCACTGTGGAAGCAAGACTGC
>CAYTUT010000207.1:0-2291 GCA_964441295.1 uncultured Christensenellaceae bacterium
CTAAGCGCAGTAACTTCGGCAGGCAATTGGGATTGAAGCGAAGAAAATTCTTGAGCGGCAAGAGCATTGGCGGCGGCAATGAGTTGCTGAAGCTCCTCATACTTTCGCGCCTTTCTTTGCGCATCTATCGAAAAGTTATCATAGGTTGTTTGCGCTGTTATTACACTGTCAAACTGAGAAAAAAGCAGCTCTTGTGAGGGCAGTAACAATACAACCATCGCATCAAAGGCTTCCGCCTGACCCAGCGCTGTCAACATCGAGGCGTCTATAAACTCATAAAGCTGCTGCGCGGCCTCCTGCAATTCCTGCTCGGTCTCTGCCGCTAAAAGCGTAGTATAATCAAGTGTCGAAGCGTACCCTGCTACACGAGCGTATTCGATAACATCGATTTTATACATCAGTCTTTTAACCGTAATAGAATTGTCCTCGGCAAATGCCAGTCCGTTAAGAGTGAAGAAAGACATGCTTGCAATCAGCAAAACAATGACAACAAAAACTACACAAAACTTTGAACTACTATGCCTCATACCACCCTCCGTTTATGCCGCCGCAATCAACAACATAAGTAAGAATAATATAACACACATTACTATATAAATCAATTACTAATTGAACCGTCCGCAGGCGTATAGGCAACAAGGCATGTTTGGCGGTTATTATTACACTTATTGTGCCTTTGGGCGCCACTGCCTCGGTTGGTTTGATTGCGTTCCAGCAAGCCGCGCTTGCCGCAGAGAGCAAAGTATCATTTACGCAAAAAAGCGCGCAAAGTCGGGTTTGCGTAGTCATGACTCTGATCAGCGCTTTTGCAATAAAAAAACGGCTGCCGTAACCGGCAGCCACCCTTTGCAACTTTCTATTAAATCAACTCTACTATTGCCATTTCTGCGTTGTCGCCGCGTCTTTCGCCTAATCTCAGCACTCTGGTATAGCCTCCTGCCTGATCGTTCTCCTTGTTGCGGGACGCATACTTGGGAGCATATTCGTTGAACAGCTTCTCAATAAGGGGATGCTTGATGTCGCGTGTGCGCTTGATAAACTTGCTTTTGGACTCGTCGGCGCTCTTAGGCTCCTTAACATCATAAAGTTCGGCCATGAGCTTTCTTCTTGCCGCCAGCTTTTTCGCTCCGTCATTGGTAAAGGAAACCTCGGTCTTCTCATTTTTGAGATTGACCTTGGTCTTTTTGACCTCTACGGTATCCTCGTATGTGTTGATTGCAAGCGTCAAGAGTTTCTCTGCTATGCGAGCAACTTCCTTGCCGCGCGGATATGTTGTCTCAATTTTTCCGTTCCATAGTAAGGCGGTTACCTGATTTTTAAGCATCGCCATACGCTGGTCTGTTGCTTTTCCTAGTTTTCTTGCCATAAATAGCCTCCTTAGTCATCATTGTTGCGCAATGAAAGGTTGAGGTCTTCGAGTTTTTTGATAACTTCGTCAAGCGACTTCTGACCAAGATTGCGAACTTTGAGCATATCTTCTTCTGATTTTTTAGTCAAATCCTCTACCGTGTGAATGCCGGCCCTCTTCAAGCAATTATATGACCTCACGGACAAGTCAAGGTCTTCAATGGTCATTTCCATAACCTTTTGCTGCTTGTTGTCGTCCTGACTGACGAGGATATTGTATTCGCCTATAGTGCTGGACAAATCAACGAACAATTTGGTATGGTCGTCAAGTATCTTAGCCGCAAGGCTGATGATTTCTTTTGCGGACACTGTGCCGTTGGTGGTCAGCTCTATGGTCAACTTGTCATAATCAAGGCTTTGACCTACACGGGTGTCTTCGACTGTATAATTGGTGCTCACAACGGGGGTGAATATACTGTCGATAGGGATATATCCGATGGGCTTCCTCGAGTCCTTATTCTTGTCGGCAGTTACATAACCTCTGCCTGAGCCGATTGTGATATCCATCTCCAGCCTGCCGCCCTCGTCGATAGTGCATATATAATGGTTGGGATTGAGCAATTCGACGTCAATACCGCAATCGATATCAGCACCAGTTACCGGACCCGGGGTATATTTATTGATGCGGACTATTGGCTTATTCTCGTTGTCCAGTGTGCCGATAGCTTTGAAAGCAAGGCCTTTGATATTAAGTATTATTTCCACAACATCCTCAACAACAGCGGGTATTGTGGAGAACTCGTGCAGAACACCCTCAATCTTTATACCGACTGCTGCGGTGCCGGGCAACGCCGAAAGGAGCATTCTCCTCAAAGCGTTTCCTAAAGTAGTTCCCAAGCCTTTTTCAAGGGGCTCCATTACGAACTTTGCGCAACTGCCGTCTG
>CAYTUT010000208.1:0-976 GCA_964441295.1 uncultured Christensenellaceae bacterium
CGCTGAAAACTTATTTGGAGCTATCTTCTGACAGGCTGTTGCGCCTGTCCGGTGCCGAATTAATCAAAGAGACAGAGACACTTATCAAGTTGTTAAAGGAGGGAGAGAATGGAGCTGATTAGGGTCAAAACGCTTGTGCGGTGCGATATGCCGATGTGCAATAAAAAAGCCTCTTACGGCATTACGGCAAGGGGTGGCTTAAAAAGCCGTCAGATAAATGTCTGCCCTGATTGTTTGGAGGCATTATATAGAGCAATAGGCGGCGAAATTGTGCCGAAGAGTCCCGACAACATGGTTGCGCAGGCTGTCAAAAGGAGAGAGGAAAATGCAAGATAAGTATTATGAGGAGCTTGTTGCGGAGATAAAAGCGGATTTTGAAAGAAGGCGCGAGGAGAGGAAGCCGTTGGAGCTGCAATGGCGCCTAAATGTCAACTACCATATCGGTAATCAATTCGCAGAGATAACAGCCAAAGGGGATATTGAGGATTACGGAAAGCAATATTTTTGGCAGGAGAGGGAAGTGTACAATCACATATCCGTAATCATGGACACGCGCCTTGCAAAGCTCAATAGCCTGAAAGTGGGTATGAGCGTAAGACCTGCTACATCGGACCACTCAGATAAGCAGGCGGCGGCTTTTGCCTCGCGGATATTCAACTCGGCAATATCAGACTGCGAGCTAAAAGGCGCGATAGGCTACGCTAATATGTGGAGTGAAATAACCGGTACTGCTTTTTATAAGGTTATCTGGAATCCCGATAAGGGCAAGCAGTTAGGCAGCGGCAAGTCGGGCAAGCCGCTCTTTGAAGGAGATGTTGAGGTGCGTGTGTGCCCTCCGTTCGAGATATATCCTGATTCTCTCGCGAGTACCAGCATTGAGGATTGCAGAAGCATAATACACGCAAGAGCCTACTCGGTCGAAGAGGTGAAGGATATTTGGGGAGTTGATGTGGAGGGTGAAAGCATTGATGTCTTT
>CAYTUT010000208.1:993-2291 GCA_964441295.1 uncultured Christensenellaceae bacterium
CCACGCAAGGGGGATTAGGATACAGCGCGACCGCGCGGCGCTTGACAAGCGCGGTTAAAGATAACCACACAGTTGTGATTGAAAGATACGAAAGGTCAAGCGCAAAGTATCCTAACGGCAGACTTGTAATAGTTGCAGGCAATAAAATATTGTATTCGGGAGAGCTCCCCTACATAAATGCCGATAATTTTACGCGCGGTTATCCGATTATCAGACAGTGCTCGATAATTACTCCGGGCAACTTCTTTGGCACGAGTATAGTAGAAAGGCTTATACCGATACAGCGCGCATACAACACGGTCAAAAACCGCAAACATGAGTTTATCAACCGCATTGCAATGGGTGTGCTTGCAGTGGAAGACGGAAGTGTAGATATAGACAATCTCGAAGAAGAGGGGCTCTCTCCGGGCAAAATTCTTATCTACAGACAAGGAAGTACTCCACCTGTCGCGCTGGAGCTGGGGCGTGTGCCTCCCGACTTTCACAAGGAGGAGTCGGCGTTGCTTGCAGAGTTTGCAAGCATCAGCGGTACGAGCGATTTGATGAAATATTCGGATATACCGGACGGCGTGACTAGCGGTAGAGCGTTGTCTATTCTCATTGATCAGGACGATTCAAGGCTGAATATGACCGCTCTTGAGATTAGGCAGGCGATTAAGACTGTAGCGAAGCATATACTTCGCTTGTTCAAGCAGTTCGCTATGGTGCCGCGCCTGAAACGCCTCGCAGGTGATAACGGAGATATGGAGATGCAATACTTCTGCGCCAACGATATATCAAGCGATGACGTGGTGTTCGATTCGGACACTGACTTGCTGGAGTCACCTTTGAGCCGCAAGAATAAGGTGATAGACATTCTCAAGTTAGGGCTTTTGAGCGACGAAAACGGAGTATTGAACGAGCAGAAAAAGAACAAAGTTCTTGAAATATTAGGCTTTGGCAACTGGGAGAGCGGACGCGATATTGAAGAACTCCATGCAAAGAAAGCCATGCGGGAAAACATCGAAATAAAAAATGCCGAGGTTGCTCCCGAGGAGACGGATGACCATTCTCTCCACATTTCGGAGCATGTTAGAGCCTTGATATCCGAGGAAGATGAATATTCTGCCGAGGCGAGAGAGCGAATCGCTGAGCATATCAGGTCGCATAGAAGAATACAGCGCGTGGAAAGGGAAGCAATGCAAAGAGGAATGGAAGCAATTAAAAATATTTAATTGAGTTAAAAGGAGGTTATTATGCAGGATATAGAACAAGCAGCAACAACGGTTTCGCCCGGGAATACGGATAACGAAAGCATG
>CAYTUT010000209.1:0-2277 GCA_964441295.1 uncultured Christensenellaceae bacterium
CGGCAAAAAAAGTTTTTTGTCCGTCATAATATTGAGCAAATTGAGATCGCCGTGTATTAAGGAAGCCTCAGTCACCTTCTCGCTGAATATTGTGTCGAATTTTTGGTACGCGGCGTCGAGAGTATCTGTTATATAAGACTGCAGGCGCCCTTGCTGAGTAAGGGTTTTTGCAGTTTTCAGCACATCCTCGGCAAAGGGACGGTAAAAATCCAGCCAGTTGTCAAACACGGGATTAGCGATATCTCCGAACTTGTCATTGGTATGTGAGTGGATCTCAAGCATTGCCTCGACAACCTGCTGGGCAAAACGCCTCTTGCTTGCTCTGGACTTTAATAAGAAGGCAAAATGGGTGAACGCATCCACGCCGTTGACGAACTCCATGCAAAGGTAATCAATGGGGACCTCCGCGGTATGGTTATGTGTAAAGTATACTTCGGGCATCTTCATTAGCGTGCTTTGCTTCAGGAGCCGCAAGGACGCCGCTTCGTTCTCGTTAAGATCATGCACCCTGTATGCTTTAGCCACAGCCACATAGGGAGGCTTATCAAAAATCACCTTATATGCCAGACCGTATGAGCCGCCCCCGATATGCTTAACCGCCAACACATTGGTGTCAAAATGCTTTTTTATCAAGACCGCCGCGTATCCCGCCGCCGAATCCTTATTAATCTTCTTAATCTCTATCCTCTCCATACTATTTGAGCAATGACTCCATTTTGCTGCGCCAGATATCCACATTTGTCTTGTCATATTGCTCGGGTATTGAAAGAGCGGCTTGCTTAGCCGCTTTCGCCGCCACTCCGGCATTTTTGAGTCTGATAAGGCTTATCGGGCGCCTTATTCCACGCCTGATTTTGTCTAAGATGTCCGCCTTGCTCATTTCCAGCTCTTTACCCGAGGCGCCGACGCCGAGTTCCTTAGCGGTTATAATCTGCTTCTCGAACAAAAAGTTAAGCGCTTTGACGGAATAATTGAGCAAGCAATTTTTCATAATATATATTCCCGTCATTTTGGCGCCGATTTCTCTAAAATATCTGACTTGATAGCTCCAAAGCGCGGATATATTATATCCCGCTGCCCTCTCATCAGCTTCAATAATTGTTTGTGCAAGTATTTTTCCCGCGGCAATCGAATTGGTTATCCCCGAGCCGTTGAGCGGAAGGGGCATGGACACCGCATCTCCGACGGCGGCATAATTGTCGCCAACAATCAGCAAAAAAGTTGACTTCAAGGGTATATTCTTAATCTGACCGCCGCGAATAAGCGTATTGCCTATTGCCGGCTGAATCTTTCTCAGCTCGGAGATAGTGCGCGCCACTTCTCTCATGTCAATCGGGTCAACGCTTCCGACAAGTACATCCGCCATGTCCTCTGCGATTTTGAACCAGGCTATGCCCCGAAGACCCAAAAACTTGAAATATACATTGAATTTTGCAGGATTGACAATAGCGGCGCCCTCAACGAGGTTATAATATCCTCTGTATGTATGAAAGATATCATTTGTCTTGTAATCAGGCTTGATATTGTAGCCGTCAGGCAGCCTTGCAAGCACAGGCGAACACATCCCGGCGCTGTCTATTACCATATCGCCGACTATCTCTTCGCCGTCAACTACAAGCCCTCGCACCTCGCCGTCCGATATCAAAGGCGCGGTAACTTTGCGCTCGTAATGTATTTTTGCGCCCTTTGCCTCGGCATTGGCTATCAAGTACTTGTATAGCGTCTTGCGGTCAACCTCATAGTCTACCCGCTCGACAGGGGTGTCAGGAACAGCAACCTCGATTTTTATTGATGGCGGATAGAACACATTATCCTTTCGATAATGGATATCCGCGCTGTCGACATCCTTAATGCCCGCGATTTCGAAGGTGTTATTCTTCATCGTATCGTGCCAGTCATGCCCGAGGTCCTCTCTCTTCGCCTTCTCGTACACTTCTACGACATATCCCTTCTCGGCAAGATATGCCGCTGCGGTCAGTCCGCCGTGACCAGCGCCTGCAATCAGTATTCTTTTGCTCATATTTCCTCCCTTATTTTTCGATATACGGTATCGTCTGCGGTCCTTTGGGCAGCACCGCGACATCTCCGCCTCTTTCTTTGACAAGCGCGGCTATATCCTTAACAGGCGTTAGCATCGCTTCGCGCACCTTATCGTCAGACAAGGACGAATACAGATACACCCTTGCCCGTTTTTGGATGCGCGCCTGTATCTGCACCTGCCACTGCTCCGGCATGGTTTGCTCATTGCTTTGAATGCGCTCCAGCAATGCTTCGGTA
>CAYTUT010000210.1:0-2273 GCA_964441295.1 uncultured Christensenellaceae bacterium
GCACCAGCCTAATGTTAGGGACAAGACCTTCCGCTTGCGGACTTGGGATTATGTTTAAACTATGAAAGAGAAAAAATGTATACAAATTTACGCTTCAAATAAAACCATGACACTATATCAGCTATAGCAATATCACCTTTGCACAGATTAACAATTATTATGAGGTGAAAAAATATGATGGACGGTATTTTGGTGCGATGTAATTATTGCAAAACCACGGTTTTGTTACGATTTCAGATGGGTTATTTCAATATTCCTTTTGATATTTGCTGCCCAACTTGTGGCGTTCATATTAATGGCATAAGGAAAATAGTTGACAAGCATAGTTTTGATGTCAATAACGCTACTGTCATTGACCGAGGGACGAATAATATTAACTTTTTTTCGGATTTTTCAGTCGAATTGCCACACCGAAAAACAACAAAGTACGAATCATTAGAAAGTTTGGTAAACAGTGGATTCAGCCCGTTCATGATGACATCTCAGTTGTATAGCTTCGACACATATGAAAAATTAATGAAGAGAATGCAGCGGTTTTCTTTCGTAAAAGATAAAATCTGGACCAAGCTATCACCTTTATATGACATTTATTTCAATGGCAAGCTTGATCTATTAAAAGAACCTTTGGAGGAATTCTCTAAGGCATATATAATAAAAAATTCATTAGATGCCTCAATGGCATTGCATCAGTTGCTTGTATCTTCTTTTGTTTGCATACTTCCGGAAGGTGTGCTAAACGAATTTGGTGAGTATGCAAATAAAATAATGCTTACTACCCCGCCACAGGATGTTAATGGTTTAATCGATCATTTGGGAAGAAAGGTATATTTTGAAAGCAACGGAAAGCGTGTAGTAAATATTCTCACCAGATGGTTTGACATGTTTGAAACCTTTATACCTGCAATCATGCTTACTTTGGGCAATGTCAAAGGTAAAATCGACAAATTAAATTATGGCATAGCGACTACAAGTTTCGAATCCTTCAAAAATTTTTACTCGGATACTTACGAAATCATTCTCGATATGATCGATATTGCCGTAGGACTAAACAATATTTCAGTACGTGGTAATATTGACTGCTTTCCAAATGACCGCAAATGTCAAGATTTCGATTCTTACCGAAGATTAGCAAAAGCACAGAAATTTGAAAAACTTGTTTTGGAGGAACCTTTTTGTAAAACCATAGATCTTAATCGCAACATCCGTAATGCTATTGCACATTTCAGTTTTGATTATGATGTACGCACTCAAGAAATTGTTTTTAGGGACAAGCATGGTCGAACAGAAAACGGAATAACTTTGTACTTGATAGAACTTGCTTGTCTTTGTTACGACAATATGGTTATCCTGTTTTATTTTAATGAATTGATGTATGCACTGAGAAAAGTTGACTTTATCCAAGATGGACTGATGCCAAATATAAAGTCAGATTTGTTAACAATCGCGAACAAAGATTAGTGCTGTCAACGCCGGAATCAAATAAAGTAAAGTTTATATACGGACAAGGTAATGCTGCTTTTTCTGAACTGCACATTATGTTTATACAAATATTCTTGCTGAATTGTGAGCTTCGCGTTTGGCTAATAATGCGAAGCCCGGATATAAGTCATGAGATACTAATTATTTATATTAGGCGGTGTTAAAATATGCAGAAAATTCACTATTTGGATCTGTTCAATAAGCCAATAATGCAGAGTTGAATATACAGGTAACATAGCGAGGAAGGTAATTATATGGCAAAAGACAAAGACAATAGTGTTGTTTATCACTATTGCGGTGTTGAAGCGTTTTTAAATATTATTCAAAGTTCCAGAATTTGGCTATCAGATATACGTAAATCAAATGATAGTAAAGAAGAAACTTGGATTAGAGATAAAATAAACGATGAAATAGAGAGACGTTTAGCAGAAACCGATCCTACCGCATTAAAGGCATGGGAAAAAGGGTATCAATTGAACGCACCTTCTTCGAGGACTGTATATGTGACGACTGTATATGTTTCTTGTTTTTCCGAACGAAAAGATTGTTTAAGCCAATGGAGAGGTTATGCACAGGATGGACAGGGAATAGCGATTGGTTTTTCTAAAAAATATTTACAGGGTTTAAAGAGCCCCCATTCCCTATTATTTAATAGAATTATTTACAAAGATAAGGAACAAAATAAATTTGTTAATGCTATAGTAGATGAAAATTTCGAGAAAATGCCTCAAAAAGGGGTAGGCCATGTAGCACTGGAATTAAACATTAATTACCTATTGAAGTTCCCTTTATAT
>CAYTUT010000211.1:0-2186 GCA_964441295.1 uncultured Christensenellaceae bacterium
GCTCGCTGTGTCAAGCGAAGTAAGGCACGGTATGCCTAGGGCACAAGCCTTGCGGCGCACTTTCACGCTATCCTTCGCCGGGTCTCTGCCCTTCTTAGAAGTGGACACTATGTAGCTTATTTTTCCGCTTTCCAGTAGCGTTATCGCGTTGTTTTCCTCCGAATCTATTATTTTGTTGACTGTCTGGCAGGTCAGCCCTGCCTCCTCAAGCACCTTAGCCGTACCGACTGTCGCATACAGCTCAAACCCAAGTGCAGCGTATTTCTCGGCTATCTCGGCTATCTCGAACTTATCCGTATCCCTCACGGTTATGAATACCCCGCCGCTTCGGCGCATTTTGTAACCTGCTGCGACCAGTCCCTTATACAATGCTTCTTTAAGGTTTTTGCCTATACCCAGCACTTCGCCCGTCGATTTCATCTCCGGCCCTAATTGGGTATCCACATCTATCAGCTTTTCAAAGGAGAATACCGGCACTTTTGCAGCAACATAAGGCGGTTTTTTGTATATCCCGCCGCTGTAGCCAAAATTCTCGAGTTTTTGCCCGCAGCTTGCGCGAGTTGCAAGCTCGCACATATTAACTCCCGTAACCTTGCTAAGATAAGGGACAGTGCGCGAAGCGCGCGGATTGACCTCAATGATATATATCTCCTCGCCGATTAATATATACTGGATATTGACCAGCCCTCTCACTTCGAGCGCCCGGCAAAGCCTTTCGGTGATATCGAATATCTTCTGCGCTAAAGAATCGAATATGTTGGTAGCGGGGTATATCGCAATGCTGTCGCCCGAGTGTATCCCCGTTCTCTCAATGTGCTCCATGATGCCCGGTATCAGCACGACATCTCCGTCGCATATTGCGTCTACTTCTATCTCCTTACCGCTCAAATACTTGTCAATCAGCACCGGGTTATCTTGCTTTTGGCGCAAAATAATCTCCATGTATTCGGTGATGTCGCTCTCGTTGAACGCGATAATCATATTTTGCCCGCCGAGAACATAGGACGGCCGCATGAGTACCGGATAACCCAGCTGCTCTGCCGCGGCAAGCGCCTCCTCCTCTGTGTACACCGAACGCCCTTGAGGCCTTGCGATATTAAGCTGCTCAAGCAGCTCGTCAAAACGGCCGCGGTCTTCGCATACATCTATTGTCTCAGAGGATGTGCCGATAATATTGACTCCGGCGTCCGTGAGCTTTTTGGCAAGCTTAATTGCCGTGCCGCCGCCGAAGGCAACGACTACCCCGATAGGCTTTTCGACCCTGATTATGTCCATAACGTCGTCAAAACACACAGGCTCAAAATATAATCTGTCCGCCGTATCAAAGTCGGTTGAGACTGTCTCCGGATTATTATTGACAACAATTACTTCGTAACCCATTGTCTTGAGCGTCTTGACAGAATGCACGCAGGCGTAGTCAAACTCGATACCCTGCCCTATGCGAATAGGTCCCGAACCCAATACCATTACCCGCTCTTTTTTGCTGTTTTTGACAAATTCTGCCGCCTCGTTCTCACCCTCGGAAACGGCATAGAAATACGGCGTCTCCGCGCTAAACTCTCCCGCGCAGGTATCAACCATCTTGTATATGCCAGTAGAATACTTGATCTTGCCGTCGGCAATATTTTTTAGCCCGTTGAGAAACCAACGGTCAATTTTGGTTGCCTCGAATATCTCGTCAGCCGTAACACCGCGGAGAATCGCCTCGTACAGCACGAAGAGCCTGTCGTCAGTCGCCTTGCGCATTCTTTTTCTTATGTCCGCATCGGACAGTTTTTTTAGCCTCGCCAGATTCAAGTCCTTTAGCCCCAGTTCCGCCCCCTTGACCGCCTTGAGTAGCGCCAGCTCAAAGGTGTCAGCGATACTCATAACCTCGCCTGTCGCTTTCATCTGTGTGCCCAGCTCGTTTTTTGCATATACGAATTTGTCAAATGGCCATTTGGGGAACTTGACTGCAACATAGTCAAGCGCGGGCTCGAATGCAGCATAAGTCTTGCCTGTTATCGTATTGACTATCTCGTCAAGCGTATAACCTATAGCAATTTTTGTAGCTACCTTGGCTATCGGATAACCCGTAGCCTTAGAAGCAAGTGCGGACGAGCGCGAAACTCTTGGGTTGACCTCAATAACTGCGTATTCGAAGCTGTCCGGATTGAGCGCAAACTGACAATTGCAGCCGCCCTCAA
>CAYTUT010000212.1:0-2162 GCA_964441295.1 uncultured Christensenellaceae bacterium
CATCATTGACACAGACGCAGACGGCAAAGCATACCCGAAGAACAAGCAGGTTGCAAGGTGCGGAAATGCGGTGCCTCCGCCATTCGCGGAAGCATTAGCAAGGGTGAATTTGCCCGAGTTGGCAGGCGGCAAGATAACCACAATGGCCCAGCTTAACAGCAAGATTGCAGTTTAGGAGGACAAATAAATGAAAGTATACATAAGCGGACCCATCACCAACAACCCTTTTTACAAGGAGCACTTTGCACGCGCAGAGTCGGAGCTCAAGGAGCAAGGATATACACCAATCAACCCCGGCAAGATAGGCGAGTACGAGGGATTAAGCTACGAAGACATGATGGTAGTTGATTTTGCGCTACTCGGCGTATGCGACGCTATCTATATGCTTAAAGGTTGGGAGGACAGCAAGGGCGCAAACGCAGAGTTAACCGTGGCGCGCGTAACTGGCAAACAGGTAATGCTTGAAGGGGGGACTATTCTGAGACAGGACTACTTGAATAAGGGCATTGAAGAATTAGACCTCGATTGCAGAGCCTTTAATATTTTATTGAGGGCGAAGAAAACAAAGCTGACAGACCTTGCGTGTCTCACAATAAAACAGGTTGAGCGGTTGAGGGGCTGCGGAGTAAAAACAGCCCGCAGAATCGCATATGCAATGAACGCAATAGGCGCTCCTTTGAAGGAGGAGGAGGAGGATTGATTATGAATGAATATAATGACTACTGTGAGATGGAAGTCTCAAAGATAAAGGAAGAGGCTCTATTGAGATCGCGAACTATGAAAAGAATACGCAACCCTATTATTCCGGGCGGCACCTATAGAAGAGAAGAGCCGAAAGTTGGGCGTAATACTCCTTGCCCTTGCGGTAGCGGAAGGAAGTATAAAAAATGCTGTCTGTTAAGGGGCTAATGAAATGACAGTTAATGAGTATAAAAAAGATTGTCAATATTGCCAAGGCAAGAAGGATATTATTGCAGTTAAGGGCTTCATAATCGGGTTAGATGATAACTACCTTTTGTATTCTTTTTGGGACAAAAAAAAGGCTGTCGGCAACGGCGGCGCAAAGAAAATTAAATACTGCCCGATATGCGGCAGGAAACTAACTCAAAACAAATTAGAAGGATTAAACTTAGGAATTGATAATAGTAATGAAAAAAGCGAAATACCGAAATCAAAGGAGTGAGCATGAAAGATAGAAAGAAGTTTGGCTACACGCCAGAGGTATTTATAGATGAATTAAACGAAAGTGCAGTAACGGCTGAAGCACTCGACAAGGCAGGATACGGAAATGTTCAGAACAATTATTCGATTGATATAGCTACAAACAACAAAATCTATGACTACCTTATATCTAAACGAGATGCAGCGGATTACGAAAGAAAAAAATTTTGGAACATTGCAAAGCGTAAAGCTGAGGAAGACGGGAGTAGTAACGTTGAAAAGTATATTAACAGCACTTATTATCGAGCTGCAGGAGCAGAAGATGCTATTCGTGGCATTATAAGAGAGATGATAGATATTTTATGAGACATGACAGAGTGTTAAATAGTTTTTTTTTGCAGTCAAATGCAAAAAAGTATGGCGGCGGATAGATATTACAACCTCGCGCGTGCGCACACGCGTGTATCAATATAATAAAGAAACAATATAGGAGGATTCAGATAATGAAAAAAGAAAATAAAACAGGTTATATACCAAAATGCCCATATTGCGGGCAGCTAGAAATAGGAGAGATAGACTTTGACTCACAAGAGGCGGCGGATGCTTACATAGTTGAGCGTTGTTCATGCGAGGGCGCGCGTACCTATCAATATAAATTAAAGGAAGATAAAGAGAGAAAAGCTAACCTTCTTAGCATAAAGAACGGCATTGAGGGAATGAGCGAATACTGTGAAAAAAGAACAATAGACCTTTCGGACGATATAAAGAGTGGTCTATATAACTCTGCTGTACTTGTTCTTGATGATAAAATTGACATCGCAACAATAAAATATGGTCGGCTTGGTGTAAAGATTAGTAAGAGTTCAAAGGGCAACATAATAATAGATTTTAAATACAGCGACAATGCAAAGAAAGAAATATGAAATATTTGTACATATTAATTAAGAATAAGGATAAAAAGATAAAAAAATTTACCTCTTGAAGGGCGCGGACTTTTAGCC
>CAYTUT010000213.1:0-2158 GCA_964441295.1 uncultured Christensenellaceae bacterium
TTTTGGACAGTAGTTTTTCGACGACAGGATGACGGCCATTGATAATATTGATTTTTTTGTTTTTTGCGTTGATGTCAGGCTTTGAATAGCCGTTATCAATGGCTGTTTTGGCAAAGGAATATATGGTATCGATTACCGCAATAGCTCTTCCGCTTGCCTTAAGCTCGCCGACGACCTGAAGCAGTGTTTCTCTCAACTCTCCGAAAAGCTTTTGCTCCAGTTCTATTGCCTTTTCGCTCGCGCCAAGCAGCTTGTCTTCTATCTGCTTCAGCTCCTCGGTAATATATCTTTCGCCGTTGGTAAGCGTTTGTTTTCTTATGTAGCGGTAAGGGACATCGTTAATATACGACTTTGAGACCTCAATATAATAGCCAAACACCTTGTTGTAGCCGACTTTAAGGGTTTTTATGCCCGTTTCTTCCTTTTCTGCCGCTTCTAGCGCTGCCAGCCAATCCTTTCCCTCTCGGCTTGCTCGGCGGTATTCGTCGAGGAGATTACTGTAGCCGTCTCGAATGTATCCGCCGTCTCTAACTAGCATTGGCGCATTGTCGCATATTGCGTTATTGAGAACAAGCGCCAGCTCTTCAAAGGTCGTAATCTCGTCCTTTAACTTGACAAGGTAAGAAGATTTTGCCCCTTCTAACAGCCTTTTTACCGAGGGCAGCATGAGCAATGTGGATGCTATAGCGTACATCTCGCGCGGGTTAATACTACCATAGGCAACCTTGCCGGCAAGACGCTCAAGGTCGCGGATATTAGCCAATGTACGCTCAATTTCGCCCCTCAGCTTACTGTTTTTTATCAAATTGTCAACAGCCTCAAGGCGTCCGTTAATCTCATTCTCGTCAAATAATGGTGAATCAATCCAGCGGCGGAGATTACGGGCGCCCATATTGGTCAGAGTCTTGTCCATCAGCCACAACAATGAGCCCGCATGCCGCTCTCCGCGAATGGTTTTGGTGAGCTCCAGATTGCGGCGGGTATTGGCATCAAGATACATATGTATGCCCGTCTTGTAATATGTGAGCTTATTAAAATGCGAAAGACTGCGTTTTTGCGTCTCAAGCAGATACTCAACTAATGCGCCTGCCGCACTGATTGCGGCTCTTTTGCCCGAACATTCGTAGGCGTCAAGGGTAGCGACTTTGAGCTGCTTGCATAGGGTCTGCTTGGCATAATTAAATTGATATGCCCAGTCATAATAGGGCTGTATTGACGGCAATCCGATTATTGCGTCCTTGATTATTCGATTGTTCTTGACAGCCTTAATTGTATCAGTATTGGCGATTATTTCATTAGGGCTTACTGCGTTGAGCATACACTCAATCTGCCTTGCCGCCTCCGCGCCCTCGAATTCGACCAAAACCAGTTCGCCGGTCGTTATATCAGCCCATGCCATTCCGATATTTTGGTCAGTGCAGAATACTGATGCAATGTAATTGTCCTTTTTGTCGTCCAGCATAGAGTCCTCAATAACTGTGCCGGCGGTGATAATCCTTACTACATCTCTTTCTACAATGCCTTTTTGATCGCCCGGAGCGGTTAACTGTTCGCAAATAGCAACCTTATAGCCTTTGTTAATCAGACGGGATATGTACGCTTCGGCGGCGTGATGAGGCACTCCGCACATGGGCGCGCGCCGCTCAAGACCACAATCTCTACCCGTTAATGTCAGCTCTAATTCTTTGGATGCGGTTTCTGCATCTTCAAAAAACATCTCGTAAAAATCACCAAGCCTATACATTAGTATAGCGTCTTTATGCTTTTCCTTTGTCTCAAGATATTGCCGCATCATTGGTGATATTTTGCCATAATCAATAGTCATAAGCCATTCCTTTGGTAAAAATTTGGTTAGTTATTTTACTTCTGACTGAGATTTTCCGAACAATGAGGATGATTGAGACCTTCTTATCATTACATTTTGAAAGGTACCGATTAATTCGGGCGAACCCTCGAATGTAACTAGACGGCCGCAGTCGGTTCGACCGCACACGCAATTCTCATGCTTTGGACTCAAATCCTCAACTAATACCTCGCATACCTTATCAGTATAGGTATTGCTGATTTCCTTAGTTATGCTGTTTTGCAACGCGACAAGGGTCTTTATCCGCGCTTTTTTTACTTCGACTGATACTTGCTCTAAGAGCGCCGCGGGCGT
>CAYTUT010000214.1:0-2141 GCA_964441295.1 uncultured Christensenellaceae bacterium
CGACATTGCTACAAGGACTGCCGGCGACATCTATCTGGGTGTTGTGGGTCCCGTCAGAACAGGCAAATCAACTTTCATCAAAAGATTTATGGAGATTTTGGTACTGCCGAAGATCGTCAACAAAAACGAACAGCAGAGAGCAATTGACGAGCTGCCCCAATCAGCCGACGGCAAAACCATAATGACCACGCAGCCAAAATTTGTACCCGCTGACGCGGTAAGCGTGCGTATCGGAGAAAATATTGACGCAAAAATAAGGCTGATAGATTGCGTGGGATATCTTATTGACGGCGCGATAGGCAGCCGCGAGGGCGAAAAAACACGCATGGTCAAGACACCTTGGAGCGCTGATGATATGCCCTTCGAAAAAGCGGCCGAGTTGGGCACAGAAAAGGTCATTCGCGACCATTCTACAATAGGGGTGCTTGTTACCTCTGACGGCACAATTACCGATATCGACCGTCCGCAATATATCGAAGCCGAAGAGCGGGTAGTCAAAGAATTGAAGGCATTAGGCAAGCCCTTTGTGGTTGTGCTCAACAGCCGCACCCCGCAAAACGCGGACACATTAAAACTGCGTGACGCGCTTGCCGAAAGATACGCGGTACCTGTCCTTGTAAAGAATGCGCAGGAGATGACCCTTGAGGATATTGCCGAGATTATGCGAAGCATACTGCTTGAGTTCCCTATAAAAATAATCGATGCGGTGATTCCCGAATGGCTGCAGGCGCTGCCTGTCGACAACAAAATAATAAGTAGCGCTATCAGCAAATTGTATGACGGAGCAAACGAAATATGCAAAATGAGCGATGCTGACAAGATTGCAGATATCTTTGACGGCAACGAATACTTTGACAGCTTTGCGATAACCTCTCTTGATATGGGTCGCGGCAGGGTGGCATTGGAGCTTAATGTAAAGGCAGAACTTTTTTACGATGTGATAAGCGAGTGGTGCGGGACCAAAATCGACGGCGAATTCAAGCTTATGGCATATGTGGTATCTCTAGCTCGAGCAGCTAAAGAATATTCAAAGCTGCAAAATGCCCTTGCGGATGTCGCAATCAAAGGCTATGGTATTGTGGCGCCGACTATGGATCAGCTCAACCTCGAAGAGCCGGAGATAGTCAAGCAGGCTGGCCGCTTCGGAGTAAGATTGAAGGCAAGCGCGCCCTCCCTCCATATCATGCGTGTGGATGTTCAGACCGAGGTCAACCCTATAGTTGGCTCAGAGCAGCAAAGCGAAGAACTTGTTAAGTACTTGCTATCCGAGTTCGAGAGCGACAAGAAGAGTATATGGGATACCAATATGTTTGGCAAGTCGCTAAGCCAGCTTGTCAACGAAGGGCTCAACAACAAGCTATTGTCCGTACCCGAGGATGCGCAGGTTAAAATGCGCAAAACAATGGGAAGGATTATCAATGAGGGTAAGGGCGGTATGATCTGCATCCTTCTTTGAGCGCATAATTTAGCGGATATTGCAAGTTTTCGGGCGTTTTGCTTTGGTCGTGTACGATAAATACACTCCCTGCAGTCAAAACGCCCGAATAACCGCTGTGCTCTTGCAATCTCCATCAAAATTCTGCGCTCAAAGCAATTATGTAATAGAGGTAAGTGAAAACACTTACCTTTTTATTGGTTATTCTGTTATAGGGACAAGTAGAAATGCTTTCCTTTTCCTTTTCGAAAATAGGCAATCGGCAACTATTTACCCTTTTTCCTTTGACTTCTGTTACAGAGGCAAGTAGTAATCTTTGTGTTTTGCTTATAAAATAGTTACCAGCAAGCGCCGAAACAGCGGAGGAATAAATATCTCACAAAAAAGTAGGTAAGTGACCGAGACACACAAAAATAGGCACTATTGAACAAAGAACTATTATGGAACGTAAAAGCATAGGGCACTTTTTTTTGAAATTGTGCATTCTAAAGGCTTCACATAACAGTAGCTTGCTTTTTACATACTAGACGATTAGCGGATGTGGATTGTCAAAGCTGGACAAATGTTGCAGCATATAATTGTTACTAGCCGCACAGCGCAATGAGCTATTCTCCTCTTAATCTTGCGAAGGTGGTTGAGTTGAGTTCGTAGGTCTCCTCGGGCATTGTGTTGTAGCCGTGCATATTGCCTTTTGCGAAGACGGCAT
>CAYTUT010000215.1:0-2086 GCA_964441295.1 uncultured Christensenellaceae bacterium
GCAAAACAAAGAGGCTTGCCGCGTTCGAAAGGACACCTTTCGGGCGTGAGTACCATGAAAAACATAATCGGTTTATGCGCGGCAAAAGGTATAAAATTTATATCGTTTTTTGCATTTTCCACAGAGAATTGGACGCGTCCGGACGAAGAAATAAGCAATTTGTTCGACTATGTGCGGCGCTTTGTTGACAAAGAAGCGAGCGAGTTTATAACTGCCGGCTATGTCGTCAGATTCATTGGCAATCTGGCTGCGTTGCCCGCAGATATTGCCGAAGGCAGCGTAAGGATAAATACGCTTTCGCAGAACAACAGCGGCGCTGTGGTGTGCATATTTCTCAATTACGGTGGAGTATTCGACATCGTCAACACGTGCAACACTTTGCTTGAGCAAGGATGCAAGTCAGTTACCGAAGCACAGTTTGCCGCGGCGCTATGTACCAAGGGAATACCTAACCCCGATTTGTTAATAAGAACAGGAGGCGAGAAAAGGTTGAGCAATTTTATGCTTTTTCAGCTTGCGTACACCGAGCTGATATTCGAAGATTGCTTTTGGCCGGATTTTGACGAAAAAAAGTTGGAGGATACACTTGCTGAATATTCGTTGAGGACGAGAAAATTCGGCGGTTGAAGATTATGTTAAAAAGGAATATTACATCATTTACCCTGATTGCAATACTATGCTTTTTTATCTTTTTTACAAGGCGATATATCGTCCACAGCCTAGATATACTTATCATGTTTTTTTTGGTGTCAGGCGGCTACGAGATGTACAGCGCGCAAAAGGCGTCAGGATTCAAACCATTGTATATTCCCCTTATAGTATTCGGAATAATTATTTATCCGCTGTTTTTCTTCTTAAGAGAAGCGGGTATACTTGTTGCCTTGCTGTTATCGTCAATGGTGCTTTTGGGTCAATTTACTTTTGACCACAAGTACGGACTCAGCGATGTGGGCGCTACCTTTATGACACTGATATACCCCATGACATTCATGGCGATGTTTATGTCCGTCAACCATTATGCCGGCAATTTGCTGGGTATACTGCTGATACTTGTAGTGTCGCTGATGACGGATACATTTGCCCTGTTTACAGGTGTGCTTATCGGCAAAAAGAAGCTCTGTCCGGAGATTAGTCCCAAGAAGACAGTTGAGGGTGCAATTGGCGGCTATTTTGGCGCGTTTCTCGGGGCAGCTGCCATTCTGTTGATGTTCGATGTGTTTAGAATATTTGACACAACTCCGAATATCGGAATAACACATCTGTCAGAAAAGATTGGCGCGAGTATCGCCCTCTATGCGGTTATAGCCATAGTAATTGCGACGGCGACAGAGCTTGGTGATTTGGTAGCAAGCTGGATTAAGCGCAAAGCGGGCATTAAGGATTACGGCAAAATTTTCCCGGGTCACGGCGGCGTAATGGACAGACTGGACAGTCTTGTGTTTACAATGCCTGCGGTGTATGTCTTTTTCCTTATATATAATGCGTTTTTATGAGAAGTGTAGCGATTTTGGGCAGTACCGGTTCTATTGGACGGCAGGCTCTCGAGATAATTCAATCGCACGGCGATAGACTGAGCGTTGCCGTGCTGACTGCAAAAAGCAATTACAAGCTTTTGGCCGAGCAGGCATGGCTTTTTAGACCGCAATATGTGTGCTACGGCGGCGCGGAGGATATTTTGCCCTTGTTGCCGGACTCAACCAAGCTTATCAAAGGCGAGGACGCTCTTTATAAGCTTTGCCGTGATACCGAGTATGACATATTGCTTAGCGCAGTTGTCGGGATTGCCGGATTAATGCCCACCGTTGAGGCGCTGAAAAGGGGCAAGACCGTAGCGCTTGCCAATAAAGAAACTCTTGTATGCGCCGGAGAAACAGTAATGCAACTGGCGAGCGGCAATAATGCGCTAATACTGCCTGTCGACAGCGAGCATTCGGCTATTTGGCAGTGTTTGATGTCCGGGAAAGCTCAAGAGGTCGAAAGGCTGATAATTACCGCAAGCGGCGGGGCATTCAGAGACATTCCGCTAGAGCATCTCGAGCACCTAAAGGCGGAAGATGCGCTCAAGCATCCTAATTGGACGATGGGC
>CAYTUT010000216.1:0-2021 GCA_964441295.1 uncultured Christensenellaceae bacterium
CGGCCGCGACATAACCTCTTATGTACTGCCCAATGCTAAATATAAGTTCTTTTTAACTGCGAAGGCTGAGGAGAGAGCTATGCGGCGGGTTAAGGAGCTCGCAGAAAAAGGGCAAATAATTGATTATGACAAAATGCTTGCCGATATTAAGGACAGGGATTATAATGACAGCACCCGGACCTTTGCCCCGCTCACAAAAACAGACGACAGCGTGGAAATTGACAGCACCAACATGACAATCGATGAGGTTGCAACGTTAATATTGGGCTATATTAAGGAGGCGTAATGATGCTATTTTACAGCATTGTGAGAGCAATGTCTTATCCGTTTTTGTCGATAATATTTCCGACGAAAGTTATAGGAAAACAGAACTTTTTTCACGAAAAAGCGGTGATATGTTCTAATCACTATTCAAGTTTGGATTCGATACTGATTGCTTCAAAGCTGATGCGCGAAGGCTGCAGATGTATAGGCAAGGAAGAGGCCTTTAAGTCAAAGTTTGGCGGTTGGTTTTTGCACAAAATGGGCGGAATACCGATAAAAAGGGGCGAGAATGATTTGGTCGCGTATCGCAAGATACTAAGTGTGCTCAAAAGCGGCAAGCAGCTGCTGATATTCCCGGAGGGCACTCGCAACAAGGACGGCAACGCTGATATCAACTTATTCCATACGGGGGCAGCGCTCTTTGCAATCAAAAGCGGCGCTCCGATAATACCGGTACTGTTATATCAAAAGCCCAAGCCTTTCAAACGTAATTATCTGCTTGTTGGAGAGTCGTTTAGGCTGGACGAGTTTGCCTCACTGCCGCCACGCGAGATGAAAGAGCTGGCTACCGAATTTTTGTACACAAAAATGCGTGATATGCAGAGCGCTTTCAAGAGCCGCATAGACGGTTCTACCGGGAGACTGCTGAAGTGATAATCAAAGTTGCGCGCACATGCGGCTTCTGTTCGGGGGTCAACCGCGCAATAAGACTCGCAAAGGAACAGAGCGCTAAGCCGGTATACATACTCGGCGAGCTGATACATAACGAAAGGGTGTTGGAATCGTTTGCGCGCGATGGGATCAAAACCGTTGGCATAGACGAAGCGCTTGAACTAAGCGAAGGAACAATAGTAATTAGAGCGCACGGAGTTGCGCCGCAGATCAAGAATGCGCTCTCAGCAACTCCGTTGAAGGTTATTGACGCTACTTGCCCCAATGTATTGAAAATACACGAAATAGTCAAAAAAGGCGCCAAGGACGGCGTCAGTATTATCGTAATCGGCGACAGCAATCACCCGGAGGTAACAGGCATCAACGGCTGCGCCGGAGGCAGCGCTGTAATCATCAATAATGCTGATTTGCCGCAGCTTGACAGAGATAAGAAGTATATTTGTGTTGTACAGACAACTTTTAACGAGAAAATGTACAATATTATAATAAATAAGCTCAGAAATAATATTAATTCGCTTGTCAATTATAACACTATTTGTTATACTACAAAAGTACGGCAGAGCGAGGCTGAATTCCTTGCTAAGCAGTGCGATACAATGTTCGTTATAGGTAGCAGAATCAGCTCTAACACATGTAAACTCTTCGATTTGTGTTCGAAATACTGCGGCAATTCTTACCTGATTGAACGTGTTGAAGACATTATTAGGGTTACGGATAAAAATAATATACATAAGCTGGGCGTAACAACAGGAGCATCAACTCCTAAAGAGTTGGTTATGGAGGTAATTTTAGGAATGAGTAGCGAAGTGGAAAGCGTAAAAATCGAAGATTGCGCGCAAGAAGTGGCAGCAGTTGACACAACTGCAACCGAAGCGGTAAAGGCTGAGGTTAAAAAGGATACGGCAGAGAAGAAAGTCAAGAAAGAACGCACGATTAACAATATGGAAGATGTAATGAAGGCATCGGTGTTCGGACTCCGTGAGGGAAAGAAAGTAAAGTGCACAGTAATCAAAGCGGACGATAGTGGCATTTTGGTTAATTTCGGCGGCAAAAAAGACGGATTCATTGATAATGAGAAGGCAGGT
>CAYTUT010000217.1:0-2006 GCA_964441295.1 uncultured Christensenellaceae bacterium
TATCCAGTCTGTTTTTCATAAACCAATTATAGCATCAGCGCAAAGGATTTGCAATTAAAAAATGATTAGCCGCCGCGCCCCGCCCCGATTCAGCGCAATACCCATGCGCAAATACAGCAAAATGGCGCGATTAAGTGATAAGTTGGTGAAATAAATGCCGCCTAAATGATGCGGGATTGACACCCGTTGCTTATTATCATATAATTAATAACGTGAGTTGCAAAATGGCTTAACTGATGCTTTTTTTCAAATAGAGCGCGCAAGCTCTTAATTACAAAGCGACCCATTAATAAAAAAAGAGGAACATGTATGAATAGAATACTCATCGTTGATGACGAGAAAGAAATCCGCAATGTGCTAAGGGAATATGCCGAATTCAACGGATACGAGGTGCGCGAAGCGGCGGACGGTTTTGAGGCTGTCAAAATTGTAAAAAGCTCAGATGTTGACCTCATTATTATGGATGTTATGATGCCGGGTCTTGACGGCTTCTCCGCTGTCAAGGAGATAAAAAAACACAAGGATATACCTACGATAATGCTATCGGCGCGCGGCGAAGAGTATGACAAGCTGTTCGGGTTTGAGCTGGGTGTGGACGACTATGTTACCAAGCCTTTTTCTCCCAAGGAGATTTTTGCCCGCGTATCCGCTATTCTTAAACGCAAGGCGCCATCCAAACCATTACACGAAAAAATGGTGTTCGGAGGTCTCGAAATCGACTTGACGGGGCGCACTGTCACAGTGGACGGACACAAGGCGGACCTTACACCGAAAGAGTACGAGCTGCTTTTTTACCTTGTCCGTAACAAAGGTATAGCAATGAGCCGCGAAAAGCTGCTGTCTGATGTGTGGGGCTATGATTTTTTCGGGGAAGACCGTACTGTGGATACTCATATAAAAATGCTTCGCAGCAATTTGGGAGCGTACAGAGATTATATCGTTACATTAAGGGGACTCGGGTACAAGTTCGACGATTGATTATGCTCTTTTGATGCCGCATGCTATAACCAACTCTAATTTGTTGTGTTTTTTGCGCTATTATGGTATACTTATTCAACTATTATACAATAACAAAACTGCGGGTGATATATGAATATTGTGATTGTCGGGTGCGGCAGAGTCGGTGCGGCTCTTGTCGAACAGCTATCAAAAGAAGGTCATGACATTGTAGTGATTGATAGTAACGCTAATTTGGTTAACAAATTAATCAACGATTATGATGTAAAGGGTATTTGCGGCAACGGCGCCAATTCGGACATACAGAAGGAAGCCTATGTTTACTCAAGCGATTTGGTGATTGCCTGTACGCCGCTTGACGAGCTCAATATTCTTTGCTGTATGGTTGCAAAGAAGCTCGGCGCAAAGGAAATAATCGCAAGAGTAAGAAATAATGAATATTTTAATCTTTTTTTGGACAATGACCTCGGTCTAAGTATGATGGTCAATCCCGAGTACGAAGCGGCTATGGAAATAGCGCGGGTACTGCGTTTTCCATCGGCTATCAAGGTTGAGCCTTTCGGCGAAGGCAAGGTAGAGCTCATCGAATACAAAGTCAACGAAAGCAGCCCCCTTATTAACATCGCGCTAAAAGATCTGGGTACAAAATTCGAAAGCAAAATATTAGTATGCGCAGTCAACCGCGATGAAGAGGTCTTTATACCCGGCGGCGACTTTGTGCTGAAATTGGGCGATAAGATTAATATTACCGCAACTCCTAAAGACATTTACGCGTTTTTTAGAAACACTGGCGCGTTCAAAAGGCGCTGCAAGCATGTAATGATTTTGGGCGGCGGAAGGATTACTTTGTACCTTGCAAAACAGCTAAAGCGAATCGGAATCGATGTCAAGATTGTGGAGAATAATTACAATAAGTGTCTGCTGCTTAAGGAAACGCTTGACAAGGTAGATATAATTCAGGCAGACTATACCGACCTTGACATTCTCATGGAGGAAGGACTCGGTGAAACAGACGCACTGGTCGCTCTGTCGGACAATGACGAAACCAA
>CAYTUT010000218.1:0-1984 GCA_964441295.1 uncultured Christensenellaceae bacterium
TGCGCTCGAACGGTAGTTTTCTCTTTGCAGAATATATAAGTACAGGTATCCGTTGAAATATGTCATCATTAGCGTAAACACGATTACGGCTAATATCATACAACTCCTATCGCGAACTCGCGCACTAAATCTATAAAGCGCCCCGATTGCTCAAGATATGCAAAGTGACCGGCGCCCTCGAAAATTACAACCTTGCTTTTCACTATGTATTTGTTGAGCCTTCTGCACATATAAAGCGGTGTCTCGTAGTCCTCGTTGCCCCAAATGATAAGCGTGGGCACAATTATTTTTTTGGCAGTGTCGGACAAATCCTCGTTAACTATATTCACGAATGTTTTTTTCATTGCCCCGTACAATTTGCGATAATCCGGCGAGCCGCAGCGGTCATTGCCAAGCCTTAATGCTTTGCGGAGCTTATAGATTAACACCTTACAGTAGTATTTAATACCCCTTACGGGCCTAATCCCTGCGCTGTCGGTCAGGATTAAGCCCGATATTCGGGCGCATTCTGCCGCGAGTTTTAGGGCAATTCTGCCGCCGAAGGAGTGCCCGATGACGATTACCTCATCCATATTGTAGTGCTTGATAAGGGACAAAACGCCATGAACATAGTAGTCAAGGTTGACCGGATACTGCGGCGGCGGAGTCTTGCCAAAGCCGTACAAATCAACTGCGGTTACAGTAAAGTGGTCAGCAAGGCTGTCAATCGCCTTGCGAAAACTGTCAATACTTCCCCCCCAGCCGTGTAAAAAAAGCAATTCTCTGCCCTTACCGATACGAATATGATTGACTATTGCCTACCGCCTCCGAGCTCTAACCAATAAATGAGCGCATTTTCTTTATCCATGTAGTAATGCGGTCTTGTGCCAACGCACACGAATCCGAAGCCTTCATACAGCCTTTGCGCGCGGTGGTTGCTTTGTCTAACCTCAAGCGTAATCGCAACCGCCCCTTTTGCCAGCGCATCCTCAATTATGCGGCTTACTAGAATCTTGCCGTATCCCCTGCCTTGGTATTCGGGCAAAACCGCTACATTCATTATATGCAGCTCGTCTAATATGTGTAAATAGCTAAGATATCCGACAGCCTCGGCGCCGTCTTTCAAAATCAAGTATGTAGAATGTGACATGGATAATTCAGAGCCGAGCATATCCCTGCTCCATGGGTCGCGGAAGCACTCGCTCTCTATCCGCTCAAGCACGGGCAAATCGTCATGCGATGCAATAACAAAAGTTAGCAAAAAATCACTTGTTTTCATTGCGTTCGGCTTGTGAAAGTTTCATATACATCGGTATTAGATAGGGCACAGTGTTGCCCGCTGCGGCCTTTCTCTGCATAATCGCGCACAGCTTATTTGCGTAGAGCTCTCCGTCAATTACCGCGGCTTTGGCCATGGATTCCAAATTGCTGCTCCTTGTCCTCATGACTATCGCGCCCTCGAACTTCACTGCCTCCGCCTGCGTATATTCTCTGTCATTGATAATTGCTCCCAACTCGCGCACAGCGCCGTAATAACAGCCGTGGCGCGCATCGATAAGGCATAGCGTCCTGCCCTCGGCGCCCTCGGCAAGCGCTTCAAAAGCGGATATGGACACAAGCGGTATGCCCAAAGCAAGATGAAATGCGTTGACAATGCTTATGCCTATCCTTATACCTGTAAAAGACCCGGGACCGACCACCGCGCCTAAATAATCGATATCCTTGAGCTTGGTGCCCGCGGCAAGCAGTGCCCGGTCAATACAGCCGATAATATTTTTGGAGGCAGTGCCTCTGCCGCTATCATCGATTACGGTAAAAATACGGTCCGGAGTGCTGACCGCGACTATCATACTATCCGAAGTGGTATCAACGCATAAGGTCTTCATAGATTGTGATTCTCCTATCGTGCTCTCCCAGATATTCAATGTCAACTCTAATTACACGCATATCCTTATAGTCATAGTCGGTTGCCCATTCGATTACGCACACCGCATCATCTGCGCCG
>CAYTUT010000219.1:0-1964 GCA_964441295.1 uncultured Christensenellaceae bacterium
TAGATGTGCCTATTGAGCAGGCAAGCCGCTTCGGAATAATGAACACAGAGGAGAACGGCAAGATATACGAGTTTGAGGAGAAGCCCAAGCAGCCCAAAAGCACAAAGGCTTCAATGGGAATATACATATTCACCTGGTCCGTGCTGCGCAAGTATCTGATTGCCGACGAGGAGAATCCCTCAAGCGAGAACGACTTTGGCAAAAACATTATTCCTAATATGCTCAGCGATGATAAAAAACTGTACGCATATACATTCAAGGGATACTGGAAGGATGTTGGGACGATATCGAGTCTTTGGGAGTCCAACATGGATTTGCTCAATATGGAGAGCGGTATCAATCTGTCTGATTCGTCGTGGAAAATATACGCAAGAAACTCTGCTGAGCCTCCTCAGTATGTCTCCAGCGCCGCGGTTATAAAAAATTCTATAATAAGCGAAGGCGCGAACATTCTCGGAGATGTTGAGAATTCCATTGTTTCGCACGGAGCGTATATCGGAGAGGGCGCAAAGATAAAGGACTCGGTGGTTTTGCCCAACGCAGTTATCAAGGACGGCGCAAAGGTGAATTATTCGATAGTCGCAGAGAACGCTATTGTGGGCGAAGGCGCAGCAATCGGCGATGTGCAGAAAGCGCCTGTAAAAGGTGAATGGCAGATAGCAGTCGTAGGGCCGAGCGCGGTTGTAGAGGACGGCGCAATGGTCGAGCCCGGCGAAATGGTAGAGGAGGGCAGATAAATGAACGATGTAATGAGCGTTATTTTCGCAAGTGATAATGAGAACAAATTGAATGAGCTTACGATACACAGAACAACGGCTTCGCTGCCTTTCTGCGGCAGGTACAGGCTGATTGACTTCACGCTGTCCAATCTTGTCAACAGCGGCATTACCCAGATAGGCATTGTAACAAGAAGCAACTACAGCTCGCTGATGGACCACATACGCATGGGCCGTGACTGGGACCTCAACAGAAAAAACAGCGGTCTGTCAATATTCCCGCCTTTCGTATTGAATTCTTCGCGCGAAATGTATAAGGGGAAGATTGAGGCGCTGCATAGCATTCAAGGCTTTATCCGCCGTGCGAACGAGGAGTATGTCCTCTTGACCAACAGCAATATAGCAATGAATATTGACTTCGAAAGAGTGTATGAATCGCATATCGAGAGCGGCGCCGATGTTACGATGCTGGTATATCAAGCCAGTACTAATACATCAAGGCGTCTGGTAGTGGATCTTGACAATGATAGCAGAGTCGTAGACATGTTTATCTCCGAGACCGCTGAGGCAAGAGAGCGTACAATAGGACTCAATGTATATCTGATACGCAAAAACAAACTGATGGATATGGTAGAGCATGCCTATGCAAGGGGCTTCTTTGACTTTGAAAAGGATATACTTACCAAACAACTCAACGAATTGTACATAAAAGCGTATAAGGTTGACGGCTACGCAGCCATAATTGATGATGTGCGCTCATACTACAGAGAGAGCATGAATCTGCTCAACAGCGAGGCAAGAAACAAGCTGTTCTACGGCGAGGGAGTAATATACACCAAGGTCAAGGACAGTGTGCCCACAATATACAGGGACAAAGCCCATGTTAAGAACAGTTTGATTGCAGACGGCTGCGAGATTAACGGAATAGTTGAAAACTCAGTGCTTTTCAGAGGAGTTAAGGTGGAAAGCGGCGCCGAGGTTAGAAATTCGATAGTAATGGAAAGCGGTCATATAATGAGCGGCGCAACGCTCAATTACGCTATAACAGACAAGGATGTTACAGTGCGTTCGAACAGAAATATATCAGGCTATGAGAGCTATCCGGTTGTTATAGCCAAAGGGAAGATAGTATAAGGAGGGATGGGAAGTGGCAACGGCAAAGAAAACATCAACCAGCCAAAGCGTTAAGGTAAGGAGCAAGAAGGCGGTTGCAAAAGAGGTAAAGAAGGTACTTTTCGTAGCTTCGGA
>CAYTUT010000220.1:0-1941 GCA_964441295.1 uncultured Christensenellaceae bacterium
TCCGAATTGCGCGCCGGCGGTGTGAAGCGCGTCATATAGCGCCGTTGCCTTATCGTTATCTGCATAGAGTTCGTATCCTGATTCGCCGGTGTAACCTGTAGTGGATACAAGGCAATTAATACCGCCAACACTGATATTGTCGGCGAAGTAATAATTCTTAGTGGGTATTAACTCGATATCGCAAAGTTTAGACAAAATTGCCTTAGATAGGGGGCCTTGAAGCGCAATCTGTGAGATGTTATCCGAAATGTTGGTGATGGTGGTGGAGTTGAGAAGATTTGATTCAATCCATTCATAATCCTTATCGGTATTGGATGCGTTGACCACCAGCATGTATTTCTGATTGTTGTATTTGTAGATAAGTAAATCATCCACAATTCCGCCGTCGGCATAGCACATCAGCGCATAACGGCACTGATTGTCGTTCATCGTTGCGACCTTGTTGGTGACAAGGTGCTGTATTGCCGCTGTTGCGTTGGGTCCCGATACGATAATCTCTCCCATATGCGAGACGTCAAAGAGTCCCGCCGCAGTCCTTACCGCGAAATGCTCCGCAATAATGCCCTTGCCGTACTGTATAGGCAGTTCGTAACCGGCAAAATCTACTATTTTGCCCCCCAGGTGCTCGTGAGTTGAATATAATGCGGTTCGCTTCGCCATAAAAGCCTCCAAACGGAAAACATTGTCAACTTCAATTATTATACTTTGAATGCCAAAAGTCAACCCATAAAAGGATAAAAACACATCTTTTTTTACACTTGATTTTGAAGGAATATTTATTGTATATTGCTTTGCCGACAGGAGTTGTCAAGCATTGATTAAAGCAAGCTTAAGCGAGCTAAATATACGCGGATACAGCGGTAATTTAGCGTGAGGCGGGGCGATTGATTTCCCACAATGCCTCCTCTGCGCTTACGCGTATTGCCTCGGAGAGGGTAGGGTGCGGATGTATTGTCCTTGCAATATCCTTGGCGGTTAAGCCGTTGGCTAAGCATAGCGCAAGTTCTGCAATCATATCGGTTGCGCGAGAGCACATTATAACGGCGCCGAGAAGCTTGTTGCTGTCTTTGGCAAATACCGTCTTGACGAATCCGGTTGCGCGCTCTTCAATATTTGCCTTGCCGTTGGCGCCCATTAACGCCTTGCCCGAATAGGTATTCTCGCCAGTATCCGTATTGCCTACAGTCGCGATTTCGGTAGCTGTGTATATACAGGAGGGGACTATGTCAAGATTGATAGAAGGCCGTATCCCTGCAATAATCTCAACGGCAACGGTGGCTTGCGCTTCGGCAAGATGCGCAAGTTGTATAGCCGAAGCGGCGTCGCCTACTGCGAAAATATGAGGGACATTGGTCCGCATACTGCGGTCAACGGTAACGCGTCTATTGTAGACAACACCCGCATTGTCAAGGCAAAGACTGCCGATGTTGGCGGCTCTGCCTACGCTGATAATGACGGCTTCGGCATCAATTATGCTGACAGCGCCATCCTTGTCAATTACAACCTGTCTGCCTTCCTCAGCAATCTTTACAACCTTGACGCCGTTAATCAGCTTCACACCGCGCTTTTTGAGAAGTAAGGATAGGTGTACAGATATATCCTTGTCGAATGCGGGCAGTATACGCTGCTCCGCCTCGATGATAGTGGTATCACAGCCGATAGCTGAAAAGAAGCACGCGTACTCCACTCCGATTACGCCTCCGCCTATTATCACAACGCTTTTCGCGTCTACCGGAGCGGAAAGCACTTTTTCTGAGTCAAGCGCGTATTCGGCACCCTCAATACTAAGACGGACGGGAGAGGAGCCCGACGCAATAATTATATTTTTTGCGGTAATAGTGCTGTCCCCGTCTGCCGTATTTATATTAAGGGTGTGGGCGTCAACGAAGCTTGCCTCTCCTTCGATAACGGTTATTCCGTGTTTCTTCATCAAAAAGCCGA
>CAYTUT010000221.1:0-1941 GCA_964441295.1 uncultured Christensenellaceae bacterium
AGGATGCATTACACCCACATCGAGTTAATGCCGATTACGGAGTATCCGTTCGACGGTTCTTGGGGGTATCAAGTATCCGGAATGTACGCTCCTACTTCAAGGTTTGGCGCTCCTGATGATTTTATGTATTTTATTGACAGGTGCCATCAGGAAGGCATCGGCGTAATTATTGACTGGGTTGCTTCGCATTTTCCCAAGGACGAGTTTGGATTATATCAATTTGACGGCGCGCCCCTTTATGAGTACAGCGACGTAACAAAGAGAGAGCACCCCGAGTGGGGCACAGTAGTCTTTGATTACGGCAGAAACGAGGTGCGCAGTTTTCTTGTATCTTCGGCGATGTTCTGGTTTAAGCACTATCATGTTGACGGGATTAGGGTTGATGCTGTTGCGTCAATGCTTTATCTCGATTATGCGAGGAAGCAGGGCGAGTGGATCCCCAATGTTATGGGCGGCAATCATAATCTGGAGGCCATTGACTTTTTGAGAGAGCTTAACACAGCAGTACTTACCGCGCATAAGGGAGTGCTTATGATAGCCGAAGAATCGACATCCTTCCCGGGAGTCACAAAACCGCCTTATGAGGGAGGTTTGGGCTTTAATTTCAAATGGAATATGGGATGGATGAATGATACGCTGAAATATGTGGCGGCGGACCCTTATTTCCGCAAGGATCTGCACGAAAAAATGACATTTTCGATAATGTACGCTTACAACGAAAACTATATACTGCCGCTGTCGCACGACGAGGTTGTGCACGGGAAGGCCTCCCTGGTCAACAAAATGCCCGGCTATTACAAGGACAAATTCGGCGCTCTCATGACCTATCTCGGCTATATGACCGCTCATCCCGGCAAAAAACTCATGTTTATGGGCGGAGAATTCGCGCAGTTTATCGAATGGAACTATAAGCAGGCGCTGGACTGGTTTCTTTTGGATTATCCGGCGCACAACGGGTTCAAAAAATTTGTGACTGACATCAATAAGCTTTATTTGACAGAGCGTGCGCTTTATTCTATGGATACCACCTATGACGGCTTTCGCTGGCTGTGCGTTGAGGATAAGGGGCACAACATTTTTGCCTTCATGAGAATCGCCGACAACGGGGAGTATGTCATCGCCGTGATGAATTTTTCTCCCATGCATTGGAATAACTACTACATTGGAGTGCCGGAGAAAAAAACATACAAGGCTATTATTGACAGTACTAATATAAAGTACAACAACGGGGAGTCGCGCGGCGCCAAAAGATACAAAGCATTGCCGGGCGGGGTGCACAATCAGCCCTACCATATCGAGATGGACATACAACCCAACAGCGTTATTTATCTAAAATTATATATGCCAAGGAGGGCAAGGAAATGATTTCTAGAAACAACAAAGAATGTGTCGCAATGCTTCTTGCGGGAGGTCAAGGCACCAGACTCGGCGTTTTGACCCGTGATGTTGCAAAACCGGCAGTGCCTTTCGGTGGAAAGTACAGAATTATTGACTTTCCGCTCTCGAATTGCATCAATTCGGGAGTAGACACGGTAGGCGTGCTGACTCAGTATCAGCCTTTCGAGCTCAATCAATACATCGGCAACGGTCAGCCTTGGGACCTTGACAGGCTCAGCGGCGGTGTATATGTGCTGCCTCCTTACATGAAAGGTAAAGCGGGCGAGTGGTACAAAGGCACAGCCAACGCAATATATCAGAATATAATGTTTATCGACCGCTTTAAGCCCGAATATGTTTTGGTATTGTCGGGAGACCACATCTACAAAATGAACTACAATGATATGCTCAGCGCGCATAAGAAGAAAGGCGCCGATTGTACTATTGCGGTAATAGATGTGCCTATTGAGCAGGCAAGCCGCTTCGGAATAATGAACACAGAGGAGAGAGGGCAGCTAGACGCGTTTGAGGAGCTGGCGCGGGTGCCGAAAAGACTAAAGGGTT
>CAYTUT010000222.1:0-1920 GCA_964441295.1 uncultured Christensenellaceae bacterium
ACTAAAATGAAAAAGATAGTTAGTTTAATTTTGGTAGTAGCTTTGATTCTTTGCGGAACCATCGCGTTGACGGCGTGCAACAAAAAGGCTTCGGACTTTGAGGCTTTAGACGCAACAGACCTTCTGCAAGAGGATTTTGGAATAGCGGTGACCAAGGGCAATACTGTGCTGATGGCGGCTGTTAATGCGGTTATCAACGAATGGATTGCTAACGGTGATATGGACAAATATATGGATTACTATGAAGCAGTTGCAGCGGAGGATGGAGAAGTTACGCCCGTACCGGACGGACTTGCAGTTACTTGGGATTTCGGCAACGCAACTGAAGTAATCACAGTGTACACCGAGTCCGGCTTTGCCCCCTATGAATTCGTATACGGGCAGGAAGTCATCGGTCTTGATATCGCTATAATGAGTCAAGTTGCGGTCAATATGGGCAAAAGGATTGTTGTTCAGGACGTTTTGTTCGATACCATACCTACTCTTGTATCAACCGCTCAGGGCGATGCAGTGGGCGCGGCAGGCTTGACGATTAATGCTGAGCGCGCCGAGGTAGTTGACTTTAGCAATGTTTACTCCAGCTCGACTCTGGTAATTGTATCAGCTAAGGGCAGCGGTCTTGACAGCGTGGCAAAGCTTGCCGGCAAAAAGGTAGGAGTACAGCAGGGGACTTCGGGCGATCTTATTATTTCGGCGGCGGTTACTGCCAATGGATTCGTTTACGAGGACGAGGACGAAAACGAGATCACAGTAAAAGCTGTGGGCGCAGCCGTCTCGCGTTACTCGCAGTACTCTCTTGTACTTGCGGACCTTAAGAGCGGCCGAATCGACGCAATTCTTATGGACAAAATACCCGCAACACTGCTATTGGCGTCAATGAAATAATATTAATAAAACTACTCTGAGCAAGAGAGCCTTTGCGCTCTCTTGTTCTTAGTGTATGAGAGGATATAATGTTCGATTTTGTTTTGGGATTATCTCTTTGGGAGAGGTTCACTAGAGCCTTTATTGTACAAGACAGATACATGCTGTACATAAAAGGACTGGGCAACACCCTGCTTATTGCGATTTTTGCAATACTTATCGGTGTGGCGCTGGGTATTGTATTTGCGATGGTTAATTACATCTACAAGAAGACGGGCAAGCTAAAGCCTTTTTCCATTGTGATTAACTTCTACATTACAATTATCCGTGGCACCCCTGTTGTCTTGCAGCTGTTTATAATGTACTTTTTGATTATGTCGTCAAGCAGCAACGGCATCTTGATAGGAGCGCTGACTTTCGGTCTGAACTCCTCGGCATATGTTGCCGAAATCGTAAGAGCAGGCTACGAAAGTATCGACGACGGGCAGATGGAAGCGGGGCGTTCTCTGGGGCTTTCCACCACCAAAACAGTGTTGTACATAATAACGCCGCAGGCTGTGCGCAATGCCTTGCCGCCGCTCTTCAATGAGTTTATCACCCTTGTCAAAGAAACGGCCATTGTAGGTTATGTGGGCATACTAGACCTCGGAAAGGTGCCCGGACTTATCCAGTCGCGTACCTTTGACTACCTTTTTCCGCTCATTATTGCCGCTTCAATGTATTTGGTAATCGTGCTGATACTTACAGCATGCCTACGCGCTTTGGAAAAATATTTTTCAAAAAGCGACCGTAACAGAGGGGTGAAAGCATGATAGAGATTAAGAATCTGACTAAGAAATACGGCAACAATGTTGTGCTTAATGACATAACAGAGACGATTAATGCGGGCGAGAAGGTGGTTGTTGTAGGCCCATCGGGCAGCGGCAAATCCACATTTTTGCGCTGCTTAAACATGCTTGAGACCCCTACCTCCGGCAAAGTACTCTTTGAAGGAGCCGACCTGACTGACGCAAAGGTGGATATCAATCTGCACCGTCAAAAAATGGGTATGGTGTT
>CAYTUT010000223.1:0-1912 GCA_964441295.1 uncultured Christensenellaceae bacterium
GTTTTTGCGTGAGAGTGCATACGCAGTGCTTATGGTTATAAGCATATTATACGGATACATATAACGCAAGAGGCACTCGTCAAAGATATATGGAAGTACCAGACGCGTAACGCTTAGAGAGGTGCTGATTGTGTATACCACTGTGGAGTTGCTTTGTCTTGCGACCAGCATAATGCCGTTGTCGTACATTGCCGATGCCGCGAAGTACTCGTTGGCACTGCTGCTTAGCGTAAGCACGTCGGTAAGCGTTGCATCGGCGGTGAGCTTGGCGATTGCGATGTTGGTGGCGTCGGCGCGAATATCGCAGCAGGACGAATCCGTCTCCATAATTACGAATATGCTATTGCCTATAACGTGATAGCTCTTGACAATATCCTTGCCGTATCCGCCGATATTATTGATTTTTTCGGTAGAATTCAGCTCTCTTGCCGTTCTCGGGAGAGTGCTGTAATAGGGCGTTTGGACCGGCTCTGATATGGGAGGCAACTGGTCGTTGTCTCCGGTATTGACATTGCCGGTCGTATTGTTAATCTGTTCGGAAGCGGTGTGGGAGACGGGCTGCAGATAGGTATTGACATAAGTGATGCCGAAAAAAATGCTGATTGATAGAAGAATGGTGACAATTATGCCTTTCGTCAAAGTTCTCATAATGCTTTCCTCCCACTATACTTATAGCACACAAAAAAATCGCTAGAACAAATGGTATAATATAAGTCAAAATAAAACAAAAGGCGCAAGCGGAGCACTAACGGTACAAGTATGAGAGCGAAAAAATTAGTCTTACAAAAAAAAATTACTAACGATTTTTGTGTGGATTGCTATTCTCTATTACCGTCAATATATAGTCTACAATTTTTTGCGGGGTATCCTTGTCGTAGCTTGGTTGGGGCTTGGGTTGGGAGATGATATTGGCAATGGACGAGAACAGGTTATAGGGAGTAAGTTTATCTTGGCTCAACACCTCGATTTGTCCCGTTTTTTTGTAATATGCGGCATTTTCCACCTGATCACCTCTTGAAGCGCCCTTAGGCAATGGTATTGCAAGCACCCTTTTTCCAAGCGCGGTGAGCTCTGCAAGGGTATTGGCTCCGGCTCTGCATACAACCAGCTCGCTTGCGGCGAAATAGTCCTCGATGTTTTCCACAAAGTTAACTGCGCGATAATTATCTCTGATATTTGCCGCGCTGTCGCCCCTGATGTGCAAGATGTTATAATCTCCTAGCGCGGACAATGCCTTTTCCAGACAATCATTAATAGCCTTTGCGCCTAGACTTCCCCCCATAAACAATATTATTGGGCGGGATACTCTGAAAAGGGACAAAATTTTGTGCGCTTTTCCTTCAAAAATCCTTTGCCTGACCGGTATTCCCAAGTGTTTTCCCTTACTGCTTGTTTCGGCAAAAGAGGTTACAAAACCAGATGCGAAAGGCAGAGAGACGCGGTTCGCTAGACCGATGCTGTAATCAGATTCGTGGCACACAACCGGTATTTTTAGCATTTTTGCCGCGAACACTGCGGGTAATGAGCAGTATCCGCCTTTGGAGAATACTGCATCGGGCTTGAGCTTTTTGAGCACTGCTTTGGCTTTCGTTATGCCGTCTAAGAGCACATACGGTATTTTTATATTGGGCAAAATCTTGCCTCTTACCAGCTTTACCGCGGGGGTAGGGAAATAGGGTATCGAGTACTCTGCCGCAATACGCTGTTCGATGCCATCCTGCTCGCCTAAGTAAAAAATATTGTCAAAGTGACCCTTGAGTGCGGGCAAAAGCGCAATATTCGGCATGACATGACCGGCGGTACCGCCTCCCGTTAAAACAATGTTTTTCATAAGTCCCTCATATTATTTATGTATAGTATAAAAAAAATGTTAAAAAAAACCGGTTTGCTATTGAAAATAGTAAGTATTTAT
>CAYTUT010000224.1:0-1876 GCA_964441295.1 uncultured Christensenellaceae bacterium
GTCATTGCTATCCTCGGTCATCAATGCGGTAACTCCCCACAGGGGTATGTCGCCGACCGTATAAGTCATTCCGTACAAGATATAAGTAAATGCCGCCCAGCCGACAATCAATGCGTTAAGCCAAGGGCTCCCGTCAGGGTTATAGAATCCAAAATTGGTAAAACAGAGTATAGTAATTATTAATATCGGGATAGGAATAAAAATCAAGTAGGGACGGCATTTGCCCCATTTGCTTCTCGTCTTGTCAATTATCGTTCCCATCATAAAGTCATTGACAGCGTCCCATACTCTTGCTGCGGTCATAATAATACCGACAGCTAGAGCGGGAATAAGCATGGTGAATTGCAAATAATACGCTAGACCTGCGCCGATAACATTGTATATTATATTTTGCCCGAGCATTGAGATTAGATAAACATTTCTTTCTGATTTGGTATATGTAAGAAGTTTTCTCTTTTCCATCAAAGTTCTCCTATTGTTATCGCTAAGGTTGGCAAAGCAAATTATGCAAAACTTGTTGTATATTCTTGCGGCGGCAATGATTGCCGCCACTTAATGCCGATTGCGCAAAAGGGGTTTTGATAAGTCTTGGAGGCAGATATTCTGCTTGCGTATCCGCCCGTATTACAACGGTGAGTATATTGCAACTATGTCATCATTATGTGCTTTGTATCAGCTATTGTAAATAGCAAAAAAAATATTGGTTGCCGACAGCGAAACCTATACTAGTTGCAATGTTTGCAATTGTGCTATAATAATGCTATCGAAATCGGCATTCGGGCAAACATAAAAAGCATAGTTTTCGCAAAATGTTATCGGGGGTTGTTATGCAAATCCGACCGTATGAGGCAAAAGATAAGAATAATGTAAGGATAGTCGGCGTCAATACAGGCGGTCATTTAACGACGGAAAGAGACAAACGCGCGTTGTGGTATCTTTTTTTGGATTATTATATTGAAGTAGAACCCGATTGTTGTTTTGTAGCAGCGGACGAGGAGGACAATGCCGTAGGCTTTATCATTGCCGCCGCCGATTACAAGCAGTATGAAAAAGCATACAGAGAGCTGTATTTAAGCAAGCTCGGCAAGCAAAAATTCTTATACGGTATTTATAAAAACATCGAACTGGTATTATGCAGGAAGTTCGGCAGAAAGTATCCCGCCCATTTGCATATTGATATTAATCCAGAATACCAGCGGCTCGGCTTAGGGCACAAACTCATGGACGCGCTGATATTAAGACTAAACGAAAAGAATGTTAAGAGTGTATACCTAATAGTCGGAAATAAGAATGAAAAGGGCAAAAACTTTTATAAAAAATATGGTTTTGATAAAGTGGGAACTTTCTTTAATGGTATTGTATTTGCGCTTGATGTCAAGACCAAAGCCAAAATGCTCGCGCGTACATAATTCAACAATATGCATTGATGCTTTTTTATATTCTTATTACGATTCTCATGATACGAATGATAACGTTCATTTTTTAATAAATAACACGCAAATACCATTTATCACCGGAGATCAACCGGTAATTAATCTTGCGCATAATAATATTAAGATAGAAAAAAATGATTTATATTTTCCAATATCGCCTAAATATGCAATTATTAAAAGTGAATTTTCAATAGCTAATTACATCAAAGATTGTGCTAATTTGTCCATTGACGAAGTCCGTGAACTCAATGATAAAATTGCTGAATGGAAATTGTCACAATTATTTTCCAGTGATGAAAATTCGCTGACGCCCTATCAAGAGCTTTGAAATAATGGTCTGCTATGCATTACAAAAACATTGCTAAAAAATAAAAACAGCATCGACCTTTTTGAATTTCTTCAATGCAGAAAAAGAACTATCCGAATCCAGTCTATAGTGACTA
>CAYTUT010000225.1:0-1847 GCA_964441295.1 uncultured Christensenellaceae bacterium
ACAAGCTTCATCATGCCTTCTGCGCCTTTTTTATAATCCATATCTTCCTCCTACTTTATATAATTATTGAGTTCATCTTCCACTGATATCAAAAGTCTTTCAATCCTTTTACGATCGTTATTATTAGCCTTTACCGCGACGGTGAAGGTTATTTCCTCACGAAATGTTGTCAGCGCCAGCTGGATATAAGGCTTATATTTTGTCGCTCCCGTCATGAAAGCGTCTATGAGCTTTACTCCGCCCATTATAAGCATTTTGTCTTCAATAATGCCTATATTGCTCATGCCCAAAAGAGGATTTTTGTAACCGATTTTAATACAGGTTTCGGCTAAAAAATGCGGAAAAATGCTGAAAGCAAGCTTCAACAGCGGCACTCCGTGCAGTCCGATAAACCTGTCCTTCTTCGTTGCCTTGAGCGCTTCGCGGACAATGCCCACTGTCTCAAATATATCCGCACCGAGTCGATCTATTGCGCACATAAACATTCCCGTCATATTGGTCAATCCGGCAGTGTCTCCTGTCGAAATGTGGCGGCGCAGGTCAATCATATTGGCTATCGTCAGCGCCTCTTCAGGGTCGCGCCCGGCAATCTTATAAAATGCTCTGAAATAAGCGGCAAGAATGATGTCGTTGAGGGTAGCTCCCGATACCTTTCCTTTTTCCTTAATTTTTAAGAATGTTGCTCTAGCGATTTTGCGCTTTACAATCATTTGGCGGTCTGTAGAACCGTAAGTATCGTAAGGAAACTGGGCGTAAGAAGCGGCAGCGCTTGCGTTGGCGGTCAGCCGATATGCGGACTTCTTATCCTCGTCATTGAACGAATCGTACAACTGACCGTCACTGCGGCTGCCAGCCTTAATGTCAACGGTATGAAGATTCTTCATCACAATGTTGCTGTAGCACTCTGCCACTTTCTTGTTGAAATACTTAAAATCTGCTCCGTCAAAACACATGTGATTGACCAAAACACACAACACATCCTTGCCATTGCTGCGAGCCAACAGCACTCTCAGCTGATAATCAGACTGCGCCGGAAATGAAGTGTTAAGAAAAGATTCTGCCGCCGCGTCCAAATCATCTACCTCAATAAAACTAAAAAAATTGTCCGAATTAACATGCGGCGTTATGCGCCAGTAAGGCTTAATCGGGTTGGCAACATACCTAGATCTCAGCACCGGAATTTTGGTTACAAGAATGGTAAACGCTTCCCTTAGCGCATTCTCATTGAGCGTGGACTCGTAGTACAGACATGCGTGCATCATGCGGTCGTAGTAATTGCGGAATATGTATTGCATTCTGTCCCACAAGCTTGCTTTAATTATCGGCATAGTTCCCCCGTCAATCGTTGCTTTGCGTTGGCTCGGGCAGCCTCAGCCCGGCCTTGTTTTGGCTGACTACGCCCCGCAATGCGTCTACCGCATACCACATATGTATGCCGGCAACACGGGGATTGCTGTTGACAAAGCCGTAGTTTTTGCCTTCCACAGTTGTTATGAGAACACTGTTGATTACATGAAGAGCCGTGCCTTGTATGTCACATATTTTAATGGTATGCTCCCCTATCCTCAGTCTGTCCGTATACAATTCGAAGGCGCCCTTGTCGATGACAACCTTTTCCTCACCCGTAAAGTCAATCAGCTCATAACCGTCCACCTTGTAGACGAGGTCCCCTGCCTTAACGCTTTTTGCATGTGCTGCAATCTCGTCATTCTGCCAGTTATCCCAGTCACGCGTGTTGTCAAAACGCGAACCTTCAATATATCCGTATTCATTGTAACGCATCTTGGCGCCGCAGTTGACGCACTCAAAATCTCCGTCACCCGAGCTTCTTATTGATCCTTCTCCCT
>CAYTUT010000226.1:0-1845 GCA_964441295.1 uncultured Christensenellaceae bacterium
CCTAAGTATAACCGCCCGGGGATTAGTAGTGTCTGCCTAAAATATTATGCTTCCTCGCTAATTAGCGTCTCCTGCTCTTTTATCTGACTCTTCAGCAATGCGACCTCCTCGGATATTTCTTTCATCTTTGCTTGCGTCAACGGATAATTACGCATTGCAATCAATGATATTATATGCCCGAGGCAAGGTATTAAGAAAATAGCAGTCAGCACCGAAAAATAGAAAACGGGGTTGATAAAGATATTTTCGGGAACCACGGCATCTTTTCCGGAGGTGAATCCGCTGATAAGCATTATCGCAGTGAGTATCAGCCCCGCAAGGCTTGATATCAGCTTGTCCACGAAGGAAAACATCGAAGCTATCGTCCCGGGTATGAATTTTTTGGTAGTCAGCAATTCGTAATCGGTAACATCACCTAGCATAGGAAAGATAAGATTGGTGCTTATTCCGGTTAGTCCGATGTAGAATCCATAGATAATGAGAATCAATAGTATGCCCGGCGTCAATCCACTATAGAAGGTGGTGCCAACCGGGATGATTATTAGACACAACACAAAGGGCAAGAAAGCGCTTATAGCCTCAAGAAATGATACTTTGACAAAGGCTTTGGTTGTGCCCTTTTTCATTGCAAATGCCGTGCCAATAGCGACAATCGCCACTCCTATTACCGCCGTTACAACGGTAAATGTAGCGTTAAGTGATTTTTTGAGGACTACATTTGAGAAGAAATATATCATTACGAGGCCTTTTAGCTGGGCGGCAAGCTTGTCGCTTGACGCTGCGTAAATCAGCCTGCGGATAGGCTTGTTGCGCTTAAACAAATAGATAAATTCGCTGAATTTGATTTTATTTTTCTTACAAGCCATATAATATTCTGGCGTGTCGCGAGTCGATATTCCAATTACTGCAAGGATTAAAAATATTAGCGATGCGCCTATTACAAAAGCCGCTGTAATCCGCCATACCCTGATGTCCTGCATACTGGGCGATATTATATTGCTGGTGAGCAGTATCGTCGTTATTCCGCCGGTTATGCCCGAGGCGCATACATCAAACAAGGTATACCACGGCCGTTGCTTCGGGTCGCCCGTTATGACTGACTGTCCGGCCCTTGTTGCCGTAGTCTGCAGTGTAAAGCCTATAATGTATACAGCGTATAGTAGAGCGGTTATTATCTGCTCGGCAACAACAGGCAATCCGCTGTTTTGGGGAAAGAAGAAGATACAACCCACGCATATCACGGATATTATGTATCCTATCACCATATACGGTCTGTATCTGCCAAACTTGGTATTGAGTTTGTCCAGCAAATTACCCGCAATCGGGTCGGTAATACCGTCAAAAATGCGCATCGGCATTATAAGGGAGCTCATTATCACCCCTAGCAATAACAAATTCTGGGTATAATAGGCATAAAATCCCATCAGAGTGCTTAGCGTGTTGCTGGAAGAATTATTAAAAGCAAAAAAGCCTATACGCCAGACTGCGTTTTTATTAACTTCGCAACGCTCCATTATCGTCCCGCCGCCTTTAGCTTGTCATAGTTGATTGCCGCAAAGATGAGCGCCGCCACACCGTAATTCCAATTCCTTCCACGCGGCAGATATTTGTACCAAAGATACGGGATGTATTTCATCGGGACTGTAGGGCGCGATATTTCGGGGAAGAAGACACCGCCGTTTTCGTATATCAAACTGTCCATACATGCATTATATGCCTTTAAGGCGGGTTCGAGATAACTTTCGTCAAGCATGTTGAGCCTTATTGCGTGCAGCCATCCCCCTGCAATAAGAGCTGTTGCGGACAATTCGCGGTATGTCTTGCCAACCTTGTTAAAAACCGTCT
>CAYTUT010000227.1:0-1796 GCA_964441295.1 uncultured Christensenellaceae bacterium
ATGCTATACAAAAATCTTCGTAACAAATCTGGATTTACACTTGTTGAGCTGATTGCGGTAATAGTAATCATCGGTATTCTTGCCGCGGCGGCTACCGTTACATTGACAACTGTACTGAAGAATAACCGAATCAAGGCGGAAAAAGCAGAGATTGAGACCGCTTTTAATACCTGCCAGACCTTTATGACAGAGGTCAACGGCAACTTCAGCACCACTACGCCTACGCTTGCTAATTTTGCCGCTAGAATCAACTTGTCAAAACCCGTTATTGAAGTCGGCGCCGTATCAAGCGTGCCGACATATGAGTCCGCCGAAGGTGTCTACATCAAGTGCGTATACGATTCGGGCACCGGCAGATACTCTGTACCTGAGATATGGTATGTCATCAACGGGCGCGCTTGGTCGGTTAACAGCACACGCACCCAATATACAGACAGCACGGGCACGAAGACAATGTAAGTTTGTTAGTAATGATTAAAAAGCGTCGTTTTGCGACGCTTTTTGTTTTTCGTTTAGGCTTTAGTTTAGGTTTCTCTTTTTGAAGGGTCGGGAGCGCATCAAATGGTAAAAATTATGCGCAGATACTCTTCCAGACTGGTTTCGCCCTCGCGCACTCTGTTACGCACATTTTGGTCCATAAACTCCATTCCATGCTCGATTGCGTACTCGCGCAGTTTTTCTGTACTTGCTCCCTTTGTAACAAGCGTTCGGATATCTGTGTCAAAGGACAATACCTCATGTACGGCGAATCGTCCGCTGTAACCCGTGTAATTGCATGACGGACACCCAGTAGGCACATATGATGTGTCCATTGTGTCATCTCCTATTATCTTCTTCTGCTCAAGGGTTAGCTTCTCAAGCTTTTTGCACTTAGGGCAAAGCCTTTTTACAAGTCTTTGGGCAAGGATTCCGTTGACCGCAGCCGCTACAAGATAGGGAGCTACGCCCATATCGATAAGACGGGCAACTGTCGCGCAAGAATCGTTGGTGTGAAGCGTGGAAAGAACCAAGTGACCGGTAATTGACGCGCGCATTGTTATTTCTGCCGTTTCGTAGTCTCGAATCTCACCTATCATTACGATATCAGGGTCCTGACGCAGTATAGAGCGCAAGCCCGCCGCGAATGTCAAGCCTGCTTTTGCGTTGACTTGCACCTGATTGATACCCATAACCTTTTTCTCGACGGGGTCCTCAATAGTGGTAATATTTACCGTCGGCTTATTGAGATTGCCAAGCACCGTATAGAGAGTTGTGGACTTACCGCTACCTGTAGGTCCGGTTACCAATACTACTCCGTTGGGCGCCGTACAGATGTGCATGAATTTTTTGGCGTTTTCGGGACTCATTCCCAATTCTTCCAGTCCGACATCCTTAGAAAGGGCGGTACCAAGCAGACGCAAAACGGCCTTCTCTCCGTATGTAGTCGGCAGCGTGGAGACACGCAAGTCGATCGTAACACCTTCAAACTGGTAATCAAACCGGCCGTCAAGGGGGATACGCTTCTCAGCAATGTTCATTCCGGCAAGAATCTTGACCCTCGTTATTAGGCTGCGGTGAGTTGAGGGAGTTATTCTCATATACTCGATAAGATCTCCGTCAATTCTCATTCGAATCAGCACTATTTCTTTGAATGGCTCAATATGAATATCACTCGCCTTTCTGGTGTATGCCTGCTGAACCAATGTATTGAGCAGTTTTACAATAGGAGCGCTGTCCACACGCGAGTCGATATCGCTTACCGCACTGCTTTGCTGTTCGTCCTCCAACATATCGGCATCAGCGCCTTCGGCAATTTT
>CAYTUT010000228.1:0-1777 GCA_964441295.1 uncultured Christensenellaceae bacterium
ATTTGACATAATTCGCTACGCACAATTATGCGGTTTTCATGCCAGTATACATGCGGTTTTCAGCCTGTATACATGCTGTATTTCGATGTCTGCGCACAGCTTAGCGCGATACCAAGCCGGTGTTTTAAGCTCTTTTTGACGGCACCAATCTGTATGCGACCGACTCCGAAAACATTCGATTCTATCAGTTAACGCGCAAGCGTGACCGCGCAATACGCGGCAATGCCTTTGCCTTCTCCGACTATCCCTAGCCCCTCCGTGGTTGTTGCCGCTATTCCCACCTTACCGGCGTCAATATTCAAAATCTTTGCTATATTGCTGCTCATTTTTGGAATATGCGGCGATAGGATAGGTGCCTCTGCCATTATCATTGCGGCGACATTATTGACAGAATATCCCTTATTGACAATTATTTCTTGCACTTTGGAAAGCAAATACATGCTTGAAATGCCTTCATATTGGGGATCGTTCACCGGGAAATGTCTGCCTATGTCACCCTCGGCAACCGCTGTCAGCATGGCATCCATCAGCGCATGTATGAGCACATCTGCATCGCTGTGGCTGTCAAGTCCCTTATCATAAGGTATTTCTTCTCCGCCGAGTATCAGTTTGCGTCCCTCGCGCACACAATGCACATCGTATCCTACGCCCACAAGCATCTCTCGGGGCGGCAGTCCGTAATAGTCCGAAGGATAGGTAAGTTTTGCATTATCAACATCCCCCTCAACCGTGTCGCAAATGCCGAACATGCTCTCGTATACCGAGGCGTCGTCATCATGCTCGCCAAATGACGAATCATATGCGAATTTGAGCTTTAACGAGTCGAAGCCTTGCGGGGTCTGCGCCGTACAAAACCATGCTCTCTCCAAGGCTCCGTCCTCATTGCGAATGCTTTCTCTCATCGCGACAACAGGCACGCATGCGCCGCTTTCCATAGTCTTTTCTATCACTCTGTCAATCAGTTGTGTAGTCACATTAGGACGCGCTCCATCATGTATCAATACATATTCACTGTCGGTAATAGTCTTCAGCGCATTGCGCACACTCTCGGTGCGCGTCAGCCCGCCGTCAACGAATTTTATGGGCTTGACACTGTTATACTTGCCAAAAATATCGGTGTACCATTCTCTGGAGTCGGCATTAATAACCACTATTATTTCGTCAATCGACTGATTGTTGACAAAGGGCAGCGCTGCCGCCTCAACTACTGTGAGCGCGCCAAATGGAAGCATAAGCTTGTTTTGCTTCCCAAACCTTGCGCTGCTGCCTGCCGCAACTATAATTGCGCTAATCATTCCAGCACCTCGTACATTTCTGCGGCGTTTTCCTTTTTTACCGAGTCCTCCGCTATTAGTACGCGGATACGGATAAGACGATTGCCGAACGCAATCTCAATAATATCGCCCGCCTTAACATCCTTAGACGGCTTGGCAATCTTCCCGTTGACGCTTATTCTTTCCCCTTCGCACGCATCCTGGGCAACAGTGCGTCGTTTAATAAGCCTGCATACCTTCAAATATTTATCAACTCTCATATAAGTAGTATAGATTAGCATCTGCGCTAAGTCAAGGAAGTAACACGTAATTGTTTCGTGCTATAATGACGGGCAATGCAGCTTGCGCAATAATGCAGCTGTCCATTATCAAAGCAGCAATACTAAGCCGCGGCGCTTAACCGCTAAGAAGCTGATAAAACAAAAAAGCTACGAATTCTCGTAGCTTTTAATTTGTATCCGGCGACGACCTACTCTCCCGGGCCGTGACCAGCCAAGTACCAT
>CAYTUT010000229.1:0-1736 GCA_964441295.1 uncultured Christensenellaceae bacterium
AGTAAACTTATAACCTTCGCGCCCTACATCTTCACGAATTTCTCCACCCGGCCGCCTATGCGAACGAAATACACACCGGGAGGAAGTGAGGAAATGTTTATGCGGACGGTCGGAATGTCATTTCCGAATACGTTTGTTGATGGAGATAACTTTTCGCTATAAACTTCTGCACCAAAAGGATTATAGATTGCTATATTATCAGGCATGGGAAAATTTACATTTAGTCCGATATTAATATAGTTGTCAGCCGGATTTGGAAGGACAGGAGCCGAAGAAAATTTTTGTTCGCTTTGCCCTATAGACACGTCTTCTTCATATAGCCATATCTCTCCGTAAACATATGCAGCCCCGAGAATTTTTTTTGTATTTTTTTTCGGAAAAGCCAATTCTGTAAAGTCGTCCGACTCTTTTATGGTAATTGATTCATCTCTCGTCCAATGTTTCCCTCCGTCGTTGGTTCTCCACATTTTATGCCAGCCCCCCCAAGCTATTCCTTCATTTTCATTTGCAAAATATATACCCATCAGCCCCCAATTACCATAGGCTGAAGTATCGAGCTGGGTTATCCAATTCTTTCCGCCGTCATATGTAGCTATGATAACGTCTTTTGAATGCCCCATTTGGTCAGTTGTGAACAAGCCTGTCACCCAGCCCGTATCCTTGTTGATAAAGCTCATTCCTCTAATTGAGGTCAATAAGCCTTTTCCAACATTATTATTTTGTGTCCATGTATGGCCACCGTCAGTTGACATATAATGAATATGGCCCAAAGAACTCCTATATCCTGGTAAATGAATACTTCCAGCAGAGGATAAATAACTTTTATCCAAATTTAACATAGTATCAATACTAATTTTGGCTGTTATATCTGTCCATGTTATTCCGGCATCAGTCGTAAGAAATACTTTATTTGGCGAAAGTGCAATACCATACAGTGAGTCTTTAAAACGTACATCAGAAATATCGGAATCTGTTGGCAGATTCAGGCTGTCCCATGAGTAACCTCTATCCCTGCTAATCGTGAGCTGCCCTTCTTCATGGCCGACAACAACGAAATTCGTCGTAACATAATCAAGGCATCTCGCGCCCTTAAATTTTGGCCATATTGTATCCGTCCATTGCCCTAAACTGTCTAATATTTTGCGCGCTGAGTCTGCATATTGGATAACCCAGCTCGCCCCACCGTTGGTTGAGCGAATTATTGAAGTGCCGGTAGCACCCGGGCTTGCTAACGAAATGCAGTTCATGCTGTCGGCGCATCTGATATCATACTGCTGCATGCCCAGGTTTTGATTAGGATAATATTTAAATACTTTTTTCCAACCGGATTCGGCATTATAACTAATTAAGGCAAAAATGCAAATGAGTACTGCAAAGAATTTCATAATGCCTCCTGAAAGAGCATAAAACTTATTTTTAACAGCAATTGTCGATATTTATAAAGATTTCCTCTCTTTGCTTCCTCATCAATTCTGCTTATTTTGCATTGATGTATGCGTGCAGGCAGATCGTTTTGGTTTCAAAACGCTTTTGTAATCACGATGGCCGGGGCTCACAAGGTTCCGGCTTTTTATATTGCAATCATATGTGCCTCACTGACTTGTTGAATAATTGCATTTTTCTTCTTCATTAAGTTACAAATCTAAATCTCTTAAACCTAATATTTTTTATGCTGTCCCCCCCCGCGCGAATCCGTACTTTCTAAATGCTTAATATTAAGCAAGTTATGCAATATT
>CAYTUT010000230.1:0-1723 GCA_964441295.1 uncultured Christensenellaceae bacterium
GACTACCCTGACCACGCTACTGTTGTTGCTTGTCCAGATTATATCCGCGCCATGAGGCAGCGTTCCCTCTGCCGCCACAGCCCTCAAGATTATATCTGCACCGCCTTTGGGTATATAATTATTAGCTTTCCAAACACCCTTTTGCATTGCAGTAATGTTCTCAAAAACCAATGCTTGAGGAGTAGATTTGCGTATCAATTTTACATTTTCAGTTTGACCGTTGCGCCTAAGCTCGACCTCAACCGCATCTCTAACACCCATATCGTACATTTTGCTTGCTATTAATACATTATCAACATATACCGCAACATCGCCCGATGTTAGAATGCCCGCAAAATTATAACTTCCGCTGCTTGTATAAACCGTATCAGTAGACGAAAGCATGGTGCCTTCTACGGTAATATTGACGACCTTTTGCACCGCAACGGTACCCTTGATTCCGAGCGCTTTGACGGTAAGCTTGGCGGTTCCCTCAGCCTTCGCTGTCAACACGCCGTTACTGTCCACCTCGACAATATCCGCACGGCTGCTCATCCATTCCACTTTATTATTGCCTAACGCAGTGTTGGGGACGACATCGGCTTTCAGCGGCACAACCTGATACCTCTTCATTGTAAAATCAGTGATTGGGGTATCCTGCCCGTATTCAATCACATCAATCTTGCTAATTTTTTCGCCTATGACAAAAAAAGTACAAGTCGCCGTACAGCTTGTATTGCTTGCCGCGGTTGCGGTAATATCCACGCTTCCGTAATCAAGGAAAGTTACAATACCGTTGCTGACAGTCGCCACACGCTCATCCGAAGTTGTCCATATAATCGATTTGTTTTGAGCTATGCGCGGATAATAATCGGCAAAAAGCTGGTATTTTTTGTTGGTCTCGCTGTATTCTTCCAACAAAATCTGTTCGGCAAAAACCACATTGCCTTTATGCGTCAGCTTCATGTTCTCGATGTTTATAGTTATTTCCGCCGAAATAATCATTCCAGAAACATTGATGGAAAGCAAAACAATAAGCGGGATAAGTAATAATATAGCTACAAGTATCTTTTTCATGATTTACCTATCTTTGCATAATACGCTCATAGGACTTGTCCAGCTTGACAACGAGCCATATTATCATCCCGACCATATACACAAAAGCTGCCGCCGCAATCATGCCGAATGTAAACGGAGTGCCCCACAAGAATATTCCAACCATGCCGAATATGCCAAAAACAACCGCAAAGGCAAAGCCGACAACCAAGGCAATAAATATTGAAGCGTTGCCGTTGACCAGCTCGCCGTCGCCGCCGACTGCAAATTGCGGTCTGTTAATGTCCATCTTGACCGCCATACATGTAATGCCTATTGATATCATAACGGCGATACCCATTATTGCAAAGCCCATGCCGACACTGACCTGCTTAGTCAGTATTACTATTGCCGTGGACAAAAGTATCGAGGCAAAAGCAACTATAAGATAGAGCGCAAGCTTGACAAATATCTGCAGCTTAACCGCCACAGGCGATATTTTGGTTAAGTAAAAATTCTCGCCCTCCCTTGACACGCACGAGCCGGCGAAAGAAAGAATAATTGCCACGAATATAACAATAATGAGCAGTGTCAGCGCGGGCAATATCACCACACCTATGCTTCGCTCGCCGAGCGATGCGGCAATACGGTTGCACGAATACACCATAACCGGCGCGGCAACGGCCATGCATAGATATTGGAAAGAATA
>CAYTUT010000231.1:0-1711 GCA_964441295.1 uncultured Christensenellaceae bacterium
CAGGCCCGAAATCTTCCTTATATACTGCGTTGCGTATTGTCAAATCTCCGCGCATTGTCATTGCCGTTCCGTTGCGGGCAATCCTTGTCGGCAACACGCAATCAAACATGTCTATGCCGCGGCACACGCCTTCCACCAAGCAGTCCGCACTGCCGACACCCATTAAGTACCTAGGCATAGCCTCAGGGTAATACGGACGAAGCACATCGAGCATCTCGTACATTACTGGCTTTGGCTCTCCCACGCTCAATCCGCCTATCGCCAAGCCGCATCTTGCATACTCCAGCGTGCGTTGTATACTCTCCACGCGCAAATCACTGTACATATTGCCTTGTACAATGGGGAAAAGCATCTGCTTGTCATTGTCCTTGCTGACATCATAACAACGCTTCAGCCATTTCAAAGTCCTTTCCATTGCCTCCCTTGACTTTTTGTAGTCGGTATTAGCGGCGGTGCATTCATCGAATGCCATCATAATGTCCGACCCGAGAATGTTTTGAATCTCTATTGCCTTTTCGGGAGTAATGTAATGCTTGCTGCCATCGATAAACGAATTGAATTGACAACCGTCGTCGGTAATCTTACGCATTGATGACAAGGAAAATATCTGGAAACCTCCGCTGTCTGTCAAAATACTCCTATCCCAGTTCATAAATCTATGCAAGCCGCCCGCCTTTTTGATAACTTCGGTTCCCGGTCTGAGATACAAGTGATATGTGTTTGACAGGATTATTTGCGCTCCCGTCTCCTTGACCTCTTCGGGTGACAGCGCCTTGACGCTTGCCATAGTGCCAACAGGCATAAAAACCGGCGTTTCGATAACGCTGCGCGGAGTGGTCAGGCGTCCGATTCTAGCCCCTGACTGCTTACATTCTTTGATTACTTCGTACTTAAACATTCTCTCTCAATCCTTACTTTTAATCCAGTGCTATTTGTCATCAGGATGTTATAATTACCGCTATAATATCAGCGTAGCATCGCCAAAGCTAAAAAACCGATACCGCTCGGCAACTGCTTCATTGTACATTCTCAAGGCATTATCTCTGCCCATAAATGCCGAAACCAGCATAATAAGCGTGGACTCCGGCAAATGAAAGTTGGTAATTAGAGCACTCACAACCTTGAATTGGTACGGCGGATAGATAAATATATCGGTATTGCCGCTGCCTGATTGCACTAATCCGTTGCGGCATGCGCTTTCCAAAGTGCGCACCGAGGTCGTGCCTACGCATATTATCCTTCTGCCCTCGCTGATTGCCGAATTAATCGCGCAGGCGGCCTGCTCATTAATCTCGTAATATTCGTTGTGCATTTTGTGCTCTTCGATATTGTCCGCCTTAACGGGACGGAAGGTCGAAAGACCGACATGGAGCAATACTTCGACAACTTCCACACCCATAGATTTTATCTCGGTCAATAGCTCGGGAGTAAAGTGGAAGCCCGCGGTAGGCGCGGCGGCTGAGCCCTCTGTCTTGCAATACACTGTCTGATACCTTGATTTGTCCTCTAGTTTTTTTGTGATGTACGGGGGCAAAGGCATCTCGCCAAGGCGTGATAGTATCTCCTCGAACACGCCGCTGAAGTCAAACTCCATAATGCGTATGCCGTTGTCTGCGATGTCAAGCACCCTTGCCGAAAGCTCCTCGCTGAAGTCAATTACCGTATCAATCTTGAGCTTTTTCGCGGGACGGGTGATTGCCTCCCAACGGGT
>CAYTUT010000232.1:0-1705 GCA_964441295.1 uncultured Christensenellaceae bacterium
AAAATAATTAATAGAAGTCCTGCGATGTACGAGTAGTGGTTATGTCACAACCCCAATTACTAAATGGGAGAGCGAAACTTGCAACTGGATGTCAGGCCTCATATATCAGAGGAAGACAGAAATTGCAGATAGCCCACCCCCCTGCGAAAAGCGGGTTTAGTACGGCCACGAGACGGCATGGTGGGATTTTTCTTTTTTGCTTTTGAATTAACAAATCTATTATTATCGTCATCGCTATAATTATCAGCTGATTTAGCTTTCGAAAGGCGACTTCTGCATAAGAGGCAGCATATTATGCTGATATTAATCGCTATGTAGTCAGCTTATGTATTGTATTTAGTATTAAGAAATTGTTTTATTATAAATGTTATCAGGTCTTTTCTGCGTAAGAGACAGATTATTATGCTGATATTGATCGCTATTCAATAAGCTTATTTTGAGGTATTGTATATAACTAACGCTCCAAAATCTCAAGGATGAGTTGCCGAGTAAAATTAATGTAGTATTTGAAGATGATTGAATAACACAAATTGAGATAAAAAAACAACGCGTCAGCATATAATGTTGACGCGTTGTTTTTTGGTACCCCGTAGGGGAATCGAACCCCTGATACCGGCGTGAGAGGCCAGCGTACTAACCGCTATACTAACGAGGCGGGTATTAATAATATAACAAATATCGATTGATACTGCAAGCGTTTTTATACGCTTTTATTATAATATTTTCTACAACATAACAAATGGCGTTTGATGCCAAACGCCATTTGTTGATATTTTTATTGTGTGACTGTCTTAGCTTACTCCAAGTCGAGGAGCCTTATAAAATGTGCTTTTGCGCTTATTTGGACGCGGTCTCTATTGCAACAGCCAACGCAACCGTTGCGCCGACCATGGGATTGTTGCCCATGCCAATCAAGCCCATCATCTCAACATGCGCCGGTACGGAGGACGACCCTGCAAACTGCGCATCGCTGTGCATTCTGCCCATTGTGTCTGTCATACCATAGCTTGCCGGACCTGCTGCCATATTGTCCGGATGCAGAGTCCTGCCTGTGCCTCCGCCGCTTGCGACTGAAAAGTACTTTTTGTTGTGGTCAACGCTCCACTTTTTGTATGTGCCGGCGACAGGATGCTGAAAGCGGGTAGGGTTGGTGGAGTTGCCTGTAATAGACACATCGACACCTTCCTTAATCATTATCGCCACGCCCTCGCATACATCGTCCGCGCCGTAGCACTTGACCTTAGCTCTGTCGCCTTCGCTGTACGCAGTCTCCTTGACTACATTGAGCTTGCCCGAGCAATATTCGTACTGTGTCTGAACATAGGTGAATCCATTGATACGGCTGATAATATATGCCGCATCCTTGCCAAGACCGTTGAGAATAACTCTAAGAGGCACTTTGCGTACCTTATTAGCCGTCCTTGCAATGCCGATAGCGCCCTCAGCCGCCGCAAAGGACTCGTGACCTGCCAAAAATGCAAAGCATTTTGTTTCTTCTCTTAAGAGCATTGCGGCAAGATTGCCGTGACCGATACCAACTTCGCGCTGGTCTGCAACCGAGCCGGGTATACAGAATGCCTGCAAACCGATACCGATATCCTCAGCCGCCTTATTGGCAATAGTCGTACCCTTGATGATTGCGATAGCGCAGCCAAGAGTGTATGCCCAAACCGCATTTTCAAAAGCTATGGGCTGTACTCCCTTT
>CAYTUT010000233.1:0-1689 GCA_964441295.1 uncultured Christensenellaceae bacterium
ACCCGCCGAAACGCGCATGGGCAGCGGTAAAGGTTCGCCGGAATACTGGGTGGCAGTTATCAAGCCGGGCAGAGTAATGTTCGAAATGGCTGGCATACCTGAGGAATCGGCAAGAGAAGCTTTGAGACTCGCATCATACAAGCTTCCCGTTAAGACCAAGGTAGTCAAGAAGGAAACCGAAACTATTGAAGAAGGCGGTGATAGTGAATGAAAGCAAAAAAGTATTATGAAATGAGCACTAATGATTTGACATCAGAGCTCTCAAAATTGAAAGTGCAGTTGTTCAATCTCCGTTTTCAACTCGCGGCGGGACAGCTTACCAACAATGCTCAGTTGTCCAACTGCAAGAAGGACATCGCAAGGGTAAAGACCATAATCCGTCAGCGCGAGCTGAACATTTCGGCCGAGCCTGTCGCTAAGAGCTCGAAAAAAGCAGCTAAGTAATCGGGAGGTAGAATATGGCAGAAAGAAATCTGAGAAAGAATAGAATAGGAATGGTAGTCAGCGACAAAATGGACAAAACCGTTGTCGTAGCCGTCGAGGTCAAATACAAGCACCCGCTCTACAAGAAGACGGTCAGAATTACCAATAAATACAAAGCGCACGACGAGAATAACGCCTGCGGTATCGGCGACAAGGTAGAAATAGTCGAGACCCGTCCTTTGAGCAAGGATAAGCGTTGGAGAGTTGTGGAAATCGTCGAAAAGGCTAAGTAAGGAGGCTAATAACTATGATACAACCACAAACAAGATTAACAGCAGCCGACAATACCGGCGCTAAGGAAATACAGTGCATCAAAGTTTTGGGCGGCTCCTTCCGTAAGTACGGCAACATCGGCGATGTTATCGTTGCTTCCGTCAAGACAGCTACCCCGGGCGGCACAGTCAAAAAGGGCGATGTAGTCAAGGCTGTCATCGTAAGGACTTCCAAGGGCGTAGGCAGAGCTGACGGCTCGCATATCAGATTCGACGACAATGCGGCGGTTATTATTGATAATCAAAAGCAACCGCGCGGCACCCGTATATTTGGACCGATAGCGCGTGAGTTAAGAGACAAGGATTATATGAAGATCATATCTCTCGCTCCCGAAGTGGTATGAGGAGGAATGGCTAATGAATATCAGAAAAGATGACGCAGTAAAGATTATTGCAGGTAAAGACAAGGGCCGTTCTGGTCAGGTTATCAAAGCTATACCCTCTGATAACAAAATCGTTGTTGAGGGTCTTAATATGGTTGCAAAGCATGTCAAGCCGAGAAGCGCGCAGCAAAAGGGCGGCATTATAGAGCAGCCGGCGGCGTTGGACGCATCAAACGCAATGGTAATATGCCCTGCTTGCAGTCAGCCGACTAGAATAGCGCACAATACAGAGAATGGCAAAAAAAGCAGGATATGCAAGAAATGCGGCGCGTCCCTTGATGTAAAGTCAAGAGCTAAGACCACCGCTAAGAAGGCTACTAAGAAATCGACCACAGCTAAGAAAGCGGCAGCAAAGGCCGAAGACAAAGCTGCTGAGTAATCGGAGGTAAAGTATGGCAGAGAAGAAGAATCAGGTTGCTAAGGGAACTGCAACCGATGTCAAAGCAACATTTGACCGCGAGTACAGACTCAAGGACTATTATAAGAATACGGTTGTTGCCGAGATGATGAAGAAATTTAACTACAAAAACATCAATGAAGTGCCGCGCCTT
>CAYTUT010000234.1:0-1681 GCA_964441295.1 uncultured Christensenellaceae bacterium
TAATCCAGAAATATCCTTAATGGAATAACCCTCGTAATAAAACAAATGGATGACTGTTCGATATTTGGGCGGCAAGGTCATGATTTGCTCCAGTAATTCGTGCTGCTCCGGCTCTGCAACTGGATAAGAGTCGAGAAGGGGAACTATTCGCTTACGCCAAGGGGATCGCAATCGGCTGTTGCAAAGGTTTACGGTTACCCTTATGAGCCATGCCCTTTCATGTTCTTCTGTTTCAAAATCAGGAGCTTTCTCATAAGCACGTAAAAATACCTCTTGCACTATGTCCTCGGCATCAGACATGTTTCCTGTTATAGCGAGTGCAGTGCGATATAGCCTATTTTCATGTTTTGTTACAACCGCCTCAAAGCCCTCCGGCCGATAGGACTTATATGCCATTTGCTTCAGCTCCTTAACCTATATACGCTTTAGACGACGAAAAGGCTGCAAAGTTTTCTAAAAAAGCTTATACACATATAAAACCGAGCAGCCCCTCCATCTATACGGAAAAGTCTGCTCGGCAAATTCTGATTTGTCACTCGCATATATTATATTGACTTTGTACTTTCCACGGCATGGCCTTCCGTGATCAATCAACCTTGAACTTTTAAACAACCTGCTTAATTTGGTGGCCCAATAATAGTACAAATCAGCAAAATCAAAATGCCTGCAAAAAATACTATTCCAAACGGAATAGAAATATAGACCAAAATCGAACGTTCATTGTTTTTCCTAACAGCAATTATACCGGTAATAGAGGCAATTATTGCAGCTATGAACATTAGGTAAATTGCAGTTCCCAATAACGGGCTATTTAAAGGGGTTGGATATTCAATTGTATTTTCCTGTACTGAAGAGATTATCCCCGCAGCCATTGCTAAAATAATATAAACTATAAATAGCGCTACCGAGCATTTTCCTGCACGCGTTTCTGGTTGAATTCTAATTTTCATTAGCACCGCTTCCTTTCACAAGCAAAGCCATTCTACAAGTTGTGGATCCTGCTAACTTAGAGCCGAGGCATATTTTTTACTCCGCAGCATAAAACGTATGTTCAATATCAGTTTGCATCTATACTATTAGGAATTACCTTTGTCATCCGATAATTTGTAAGGGAGACGCCCTCTCTAACCACAGTGTTTTCTGACTGCACGGTATATCCGAGTTTTTCAAAAAAAGGCTTGGCTGTAATGGAAGCATATGTTTCAAAACAAATCACATTTTTTTCTCTTGCAAATCGCTCTAATTCATTTATTAGTGCCGTTCCTATGCCTTTGGCTTGATAATCTTTGTGGACATAGAGTCTGTCAAGATAGCCCTTTTTGTCCATATCGGCAAAACCTGCGATTACTCCGTCATGCACTGCTATTAAAGTGTTATGCTCCAGGAAAGAATAATTCCATTTATCTAAATTAATATTTCCCGTTGCCCATACATCAAGTTGTTCTTTAGTGTAGTCCTTTGAATTAACTGTATGGACTGTATCATAAAAAAGCTGCGCCAATAAAGTACAATCAGCAACCTGATATTCTCTAATAATCATAATAAACCTCGTCGAATTTCGATTTATCATACTATTTTATGGGCAATGCATAAAGTTTTTCCATAGTCATACCAAAAGTACTGCTTATATATTTATTAAGCTTATCAATGGCCTCCTGATATTGATATTCCCCTGGACCCC
>CAYTUT010000235.1:0-1671 GCA_964441295.1 uncultured Christensenellaceae bacterium
GGCAAACTTCTAAGCAACTCCTCTTTTCAAATGTTTTAGGTAGTTCGTTAGCTATCGGGTACTCCATAATTCTTTTGAAAACCAAGGCATTGGGAAAACTCTATTCGAATACAACCAAACGCATATAAATAGGAGGATGTAACTCAAGAACATGGCTTGGGCGGCCCCAACCGTGCCATTAAGTTTTATTAGAAAGTAGTTTGCGAACAAATTAAATCCCGCAGCAAAAAAAGTAATAGCACCAAGGAAATATGTCCTTCCAACATGGATAAAGTAAGGAAATATCATTGTATATATTCCATTAAAAGCGTATCCGAAAGCCACCCATCCGACGAAAGATGTTGCACCGTAAAAGGGTTTAGTTGTCATCAATGGCACCAGTAGGTGGGAAACAAAGGTGACGCCTGCTGCGAGTAAAAAGACCAGAATGGCATAAACATAAGTAGCTTTAACGATTTTTATCTTCACTTCTCCGTTAACGTTCGCAAGTTTTTGATACATCCAAGGCGACCAACTCCGGTTAAAAGCAGCCAAAAGCAAAGACATAGCCATACCAAACTGGTAGCCTATAGCATATATACCCAAAGCGTCCATACCAACCATGCGTTCAATAAAAAACCGATCACTTAAAGATATGATAATACTACCGAGTGCATGGGGTATGAGAGGAAGAGAAATTATAAGAATTTCACGTATCTCTCCAAAGTCAACCTTAAAAAGAACAAGCCTATCTTTCCAAAGCCGGATAATTCCAACAATCCCAAGAACAAAAGCGGCAACAAAGATTCCACAAACTCTACCTTCCCAACCTTGAAGATATATGACTACCAAAATAAATGTTACAGAAAAGCTTAGAAAGGTGTTAAAAAATTCATACAGCCCATATATGAAGGCCTTTTGTTGATTACGAAAGATAGTCAGGTTGATCTCATTAATCATATTCATCATTGCCAATATTGGCAGTATGTAAATCCAGCGACTAGGGATGGTGAATAACCTACCGCCTAAATAAATGTATGCAATAATAATAAGAAAAGCGATAGTAGCTGTTGTTAACAGTACTAACAATAAATTAAAAATAAGTTTAGCCAAATGTTCGTGAGTCTGTCTAAAAAAATTACGGGTGATATTATTTTGCATATTCATACCAATAAAAGGCATACTAAACGTAATGATCACCTGATAAATTGCTAATATTCCATACTCAACGGGTGAAAGGTATTTCGTTAGTATTGGCAATAAAAAGAAAGGCATTGCCTTGTTAAGGATAGAGGCTCCAAAGTATATAGAAAACCCTTTAAGGAGGGTACTCTGTTTGAGCCGATGCAAAATTTGATGTGCTTTTGGCATGTCGATAAATGAAAGCCTACGGTAATTGCTCGATGAACGATTTCATAACCTTGAAGTGGCGATCAATCGATTTTCTGAGATTATAAAACCTCGGAAAATCATTTTTTAGTTCATATTTTATATTATATTCTAAATCTTCAGGAACAAAATCGGCTGCTTTATATTTATCTACAGGGAATCTAAGCTTATTCAATATCTTATACAATATATCTAAACTTCTGTCATGAGAGGCATCCAAGTAAAGTCCACCAATAACATCTCTCAAGGCTTTTCCTCGGCCATCTTCGTTAATTAAAATAGACGGTTTTGATATACTGCTCA
>CAYTUT010000236.1:0-1662 GCA_964441295.1 uncultured Christensenellaceae bacterium
AAGAAGAATTTGTACAACTGGTCCAACCTTATCAGCATAATGCCCTATATTTTGATTTTTGTGGCATATCTCATTGCGCCGCATTCACTCACCGCAGGTATTTGGGTTGCTATCTGCTTTGTGCTCTTTCTTATTGCCGGAGGCACCGGAGGTATTACTACGGTACTTCAATCAACTATGATAGCCGACTGTGTGGATTATGAAGAGTATAAGAACGGCACGCGTCCCGATGCGTTGTTTTTCTCCGGTCAAACCTTCATTGTCAAACTGCAGTCGGGTATAGCAACAATACTTGCAGGTATCGCCTATACCATAGTCAAGTTTTCTGACTCGCGTGTGGCAGAGGTCAATGCCTATATCAGCGCGGGCGGCATTCCGCGTCTTACCGGCGACTATAGCTCGTTTATGATGATTTTGTTTTTCATCGTGTCAATTCCTCCCGCAATAGGCTGCCTGTTGTCGGTAATCCCCACATGGAAATACGCGCTTGACGACAAGGAGCACAAGCGGATACTTGCCGAACTTAACGCAAGAAGAGCGCAGGCATGCGCCGAATCCAATAACGAAGGAGACGGATGCGCAGTTGACCCCGACGCTAAATAATGGCCGGATGCTTCAAAGCCTCCAATGATTTTGGAGGCTTTTTCTTTTAAGTTGCAGCTTATGAGCTGTCAATAATTGCCGGCTTCCGCAGTTGATTTACGCGTTATCCTTTAGCAAATTGCATGCCTTTAATTATATAATTGTTGAAACGGCAGTTGACAATCAGCACAAAAGTGTCAATAATTGAAGAAAAAAAAGCTGATTATTCTATCAATTATTAGCAAGATTACAAGATAAATTTGTGAATTTGCAACTAATATTTTGACGATTGTGCTATAATTGTCTTTGAGGTATTTATGACAAGTAAGGAAAATAAAGAATTAACACCATTAATCAAATTGCAGGATGTATCTAAGATATATTCATCAGGCGGAGCTGTAGCGGTGGGCTTGCATAAGGTTAACGCGTCCTTTTATCAAGGTGAGTTCATTGCCGTTACCGGCAGCAGCGGCAGCGGCAAAAGCACGCTTCTTAATATTATGAGCTGTATTGACAGCTACGAAGAAGGCGAGTTGTTTTTGCTAGGCGGAGAGACATCGCATTTTACCGAGGCGGACCGCGCTGATTACCGCAACAAATATGTCGCATTCATATTTCAGGATTATAATATTATTGACAGCTACACTGTATACCAAAATATCGAAATTGCGCTCCTGTCACGTTATCCTGACAAAAAAGAAAGAGATAGCCGCATTAGGGAGCTGTTGGATAAGGTTGGATTAAAGTCGCATGCAAAACATCGTGCCACAAAGCTCTCGGGCGGACAAAAGCAGAGAGTAGCGATAGCGAGAGCGCTTGCAAAGGATGCGCCTATACTTTTTGCTGACGAGCCTACCGGCAATCTTGACAGTAAGACTTCCGCTGAGATACTCAATTTGTTACGCAATTTGAGCCGCGACAAGCTTGTTATTGTTGTAACGCATAGTTATGAGCAGGTTAGCGCATTCGCTACTAGAAAAATCCGTCTGGCAGACGGTAATATCGTTGAAGACGCCGTGCTCGATTACAGCGTGCGTATTCCTTTCCAAATCGTAGACGGCAACCTAGGCGGCAAGATTT
>CAYTUT010000237.1:0-1657 GCA_964441295.1 uncultured Christensenellaceae bacterium
TTCGCGAATAGCCAACTTCAGCAATGCCGAACTTGGAGAAATACGCAGGAGGTTTCCGGGATGTTTGTTTTTTGAGGCGGCTGAGCGCTGCGCTAAGGACATGGATGGCTTGGGAGAGAAGGTAAGAGCATTCTATGATACGGCGGCAAAATATCGCTTTGAAGCGGAGTTTTGCACAGTAGACACTCTTGCGGCAAGAATTATTGATGAGAGCGGATATATTGATTATATATTGTCTCTTACCGGCGGCAAGGACAGAAAAACGGTGCTTGATTACTTCGTATCCTCTCTTGAGGGGCGCTCGTATTGCCGTTCGCTGTCCGCATTCAGCCGTTATTTTTCTGAGAACGAGGAAAATATCGAGTGGGGCAAGGGAGATATTTCGCCGGAAGAAGGCGTCAATGTCTGCACAATTCATTCAAGCAAGGGGCTAGAATATCCGGTCGTAATACTTGCAGGCGCCGGTCGTCTGATGAACTATGGCAACAACAACAGCGGTACGGTGCTAATTGACCGCTCGCTCGGCATCGGGGCAAACTATTACAAAGAACAAACCCGCTCCATGGCGCCCAATATTGTATTCAACGCAATATCTGCCAAAAAAAGATTCGAGGAGCGGGAGGACGCGTTAAGACTTTTGTATGTGGCGCTGACTAGAGCGAAGGCGCACCTAATAGTTACCGCGGAGATAACCGAAAAGAAGCTTAAAGAGAGGGCATCAGTAAGCTCGGCAAAGACATATTTCGACTGGCTGCTTGCCGCGGCAAGGGAGTCCAATTACATAGACAACCTCGTTGATGTTTGCATAGTTAAGGCGGAGCCTAGCGAAGCCGAAGCGGAAAGGCAATTTTGCTTTAATGCTCCCGATATGCAGCTTGCTGCAAAAATCAAGCAAGATATAGATTATTCATATCCCTATCGGGCGTCAGTGGATATAGGTATAAAATATACGGCTACGGGAATAAATATGGATGAAGATATCGTAGTGCCCTCTTTGTTTGAAGAAGAACGCCGTATCAAAGGAGTGGACTATCACAAAATTATGCAATACATTGACTACGGTGCGGCAAGCATGCAAGGCATAGAGGTTGAATGTGATAGAATGGTTGCCGAAGGGCTAATCACCGAGGAAGAGCGCGCGAATGTGGACGCAATGGACATACTGGCATGCCTGTCCTCAGATATAATGCGTTATGCGGCGGCCAATATATGCCTTAGGGAACAAAATTTTTTGCTCTCGGTCAAAGCAAATGATATCAAGGCGACCGAGTCGGCAGATAATGTGCTGGTACAGGGGACGATAGACCTCGTGATTTTGGGAGATAGCAACATAATCGTGGACTTCAAGTACTCGCGACTTCCCGAAGAAGCGTTAAGGGATAAGTACCGCGCGCAGCTCGAAATATACAAAAAAGCGGTTGAGAGCACAAGAAAAATAAGGGTTGATAAGCTGATTTTGTACGCTTTTGGCTCGGGGAGGACGATACAGCTTTAGAGCAGACGGTCTTAATACATAATCTAAGGAGTCGGGTATGCTCAACGGCCTTGCGTTTTTTTATTATATTTTATCAGGATTAGGCAAAAATTTTTGGCTCACATTTGCTGTAGTCGCGCCCGCGGCAATGGTGTTAGTGACATTGATACTGCTTAACTTTAC
>CAYTUT010000238.1:0-1634 GCA_964441295.1 uncultured Christensenellaceae bacterium
TATTGCGAATAACAGTTGTTGATTGCCGTACCTAAAGTTTGATTGCTTATTATCCTGCCGTTAAGTATAACTGTCTGATAAGTTTTGTTAGATTTTGAATAAGTTGGTTTAGAAATATAACCGCTAAGCATGTAATTGCCTCTGCCATTATTAACGGCTATAAGATTATCGCATAGCTCACTAGAATAAACTGCTTCGACTGCTGCAAGCATGCCCGTTCCGTCAAAGGAAATAATTTTGCCTGCTTCGTTTGAATATGAAAATTTGACCGTAGGATTGGCAAGAACAAACTTTGCTATAATCGAGGTGATCTCCGCCTCTTCATAACGCGGTTTTTTGAGAAATTTTAATCTGACAGGAGTGTTGAAAAACAAGTTTTTGACGCTTACAACCGTACCTTGCGCCATGCCATGGGGCCCTGTCTCGATAACGCTGCCGCCCTTGACAGTAATATAATTACCGGATTCATCGCCAAAATAGCGTGACTTTAGCACCACTGTAGCAACGGATGAGATGCTGGCTAGCGCCTCGCCCCTGAATCCAAGTGTCGTCACTGACTCCAGGTCCTCTGCCGTAGCTATTTTGCTAGTTGCATGCGGCAAAAACGCCGCTTCCAAATCCTCTCTTTCTATGCCCGTGCCGTTATCGCTGACGGTAATTTCTGACAATCCCCCGCCACACACAAAAATATCAATCGAGTCGGCCTTTGCGTCCAATGCGTTCTCAATTAGCTCTTTTACAACAGATGACGGGCGCTCCACCACCTCACCTGCTGCAATTTTGTTGTATACTGAACTGTCAAGCCTTTTAATTTTTGACATTTTTTGACCTCTCGATTAAATCTGAAAGTATTAGCATTGCCTGTACCGGCGTGCATCTATCGATATTTGTGTCCTTGAGCACCTTAATAATATGCTTTACGCTGTCCTGCGTATCCGAAAACAGACTGATTTGCTCGTGCTTTTTAGCACCCATCGCATTAACCAGTATGGCATTAATATCTTTGTCGTCCTTGAGTTCTAAAAGCTTTGCAATCTCTTTGGCTCTTTTGGTAACCGCTTCGGGAACTCCGGCAAGCGCGGCAACTTCGATGCCAAAGCTCTTATTGGCGCCGCCTCTTGCGATTCTGTGCAAGAATACCACCGAATCGCCGTGTTCATTGACAAGCACGCGGTAGTTTTTGACTCCGGACAGCTTGCCTTCCAGCTCAGTCAGCTCATGATAATGAGTAGAAAACAGCGTCTTAGCGCGGATAACCTCGCTGACATATTCCATAACAGCCCATGCAATGCTAAGACCATCGTAGGTAGATGTGCCGCGCCCTATTTCGTCAAGAATAAGAAGACTTTTTTCGGTAGCATTGTGTATAATGGATGCTACTTCAATCATCTCCACCATAAAGGTGCTTTGCGCAAGAGTCAAATCATCACTTGCGCCAACACGGGTAAATATACGGTCTGTAAGGCATATTTCTGCCTTGTCGGCAGGCACGAAAGACCCGATATGCGCCATAAAAGTAATCAACGCAACTTGCCGCATATATGTGCTTTTACCTGCCATATTGGGTCCGGTAATAATCATCGTACGGTTATCATTGCCGTCAAGAAAAGTGTCATTTGCTACAAACTCATTTT
>CAYTUT010000239.1:0-1630 GCA_964441295.1 uncultured Christensenellaceae bacterium
TCATGGGAGAGTAGTTTTGCTGTATATCTTGCTACGGTTCGCGCTTTCACCAGGTACGCCTACCCATTACTCACGACTTTATGAACTTTTAAAAGAACTTTTTAATGTCGGCCCCATCCCACAGCCGAAACCGTTAGGTAGGTAGCTTTGTAAATTTACGTAGGGTCAATATTTCTGGTGTTAAGAGTATTTTTTATGTTTATTGTTTTTGTTATAATTAATGTACAATATGGGTTCGTACAGTTCGTACATGGGAAGGTGAATGAATTTGAATATAAATATAGATGTGAAAATGGAAGTTCCAGGACCTTGTAAGGCGTGGTTAAAGGAAGAATATGTTTGGAATATCCCAGCAAAAAACGCAAAAGAACGGCAAGCGCAGGAATCGGCAAAAGGTTGGCGGGATGAATATAAGGGAAGTGTAGATAACGTCGAATATTCTAAGTTATGTTTGTATTGGGATATAAATAACAAACATAAAACAGTTTCAGGAAATCCTATATCTCATGTTAGGCTACTGCATGAAGATGTTACTGTTCGAAAGAATTATCAAGCACTAATTGATTTTTGGGGAAAGCATGGTCCGCTTTTTGAAGGCAGGCTAATCAAGCAAAGCAATGTTAAAGTGATGCCAGTTAGTGCGATTGTTAATTGTTTGGATTTTTATAAAAACATAGTCAATATGTCAAACCTAATAAAAACAAGAAGAAATGTGATGTTAGTCGATTTATTTATGAACAAGAAAAGATTTACTCATAATGCTTCAGATCGGTTTGCGATTGATCTGCTTGGAGAACCTAAATATTATCGTATGTATGGCAACGAAATATTGTCTGAATTTGGTAGCTTTACATGGGATGATAAATTTTATTATCTTCACCTTAAACATCCATTGCCTAATAAAAGTGAAAAAGTATTAGAGTATTCGAAAATGGTATTAAGAGAAAATTTACAGAGAATACTTCAAAGGACTATTAAAAAAGATACACAGATAACGCTCGGCAAGCTCGGCAGGTTTCCCTTAATCATCGTTCCGAAGGACATGATGGCGGCTGCTTTATTTAGTTTTTATTGTGAAGAGGTTCTTTCAGATGAAGAATACAATGAATGCGGATGTGGCTGCGGTGAATATGTTAGAGGCAGGCGAAAGTATGTCAACGATGACCATAAAAAGAAATGGCATAGCAATAACGCTCCCAAGGGTTTCAAGGATGCTGTTTTAGGCAAATATAGAATGGACAAGCGAAATGGCAAGATTACGCAACAGCAATATAATGAGTTAACAAAATATGCTGATGGCGTTCTAAAGCAAATTAAAACAGAAGAGTATAGTGTTAATGAGTTTAAGGATATATTGAAGCAAAAGTTAGAAAACCACCTGGACAAGATACTCAGTAAAAACAAAAAATCGTACCCCACGCTATACCCCAACCCAAATCAAATATCAGAAAAATAATTATGCCAGGATAATATTTCCTATTCTAAAAAACCAATTAAATCCTACTATCAAAAACTACTCAAAACCAGCAAAAACATTAGTCGTGGTACTCCGGAGCCGGGTGCGGAGGTTCGATCCCTCTCGGGCGTACCATCCGAAATTACGGCACTTTCAAGATTCTTGGAAGTGCCT
>CAYTUT010000240.1:0-1603 GCA_964441295.1 uncultured Christensenellaceae bacterium
TCTTCAAGGCTTTGTTATTAGCTTATTAGAATTAAATATATTAATTTTACCATATATGTCCGAAATGCTATCAGCCTTTAATGTATAAGCCTTTAGCAAATTAATCTATCGCATTCCGTCTTTAGTGTATGTTGCATTTAGAGTTGTATAGCTCTTACCGCGACCATATGTTGCCGTTGTCCCCGCAATTATTGCTAAGCCGCTCATCGTTTAGTAATTACACTGTTATGCGGCTTTGGTTACGGCTGATAATTATTATCGCCCTACATACCCAAAAGTCTCTGATGATAAAATTCGCTATGGCAATTATACTAGGTATATGGCAGTTATTGTTGTGACGGCATTCGCTTTGCTTCTTACATTGCCGTTTGCGTTGAGAATCAGGTTAGCATTCAATTCTTATGACAAAAGATTTTTTGTTAAGGTTTCCTTGTTTTTTATTCACATTATCACAATTCGCGGTGTAATAGCCAACGAAATACGCTATTCTTGGGGCAACAAAGTAAAAACGCTCAAAATGAAAGCCAAAAGAGCGCGCAAGTTTGTCCGATTGGGTCGTTTATATGCTTTCCCGTTCGCTATTAGCGGAAGGGCGCAGATAGCCTACGGCAACGCCGATAGACCTGACAGGACGGCCTTTTTATGCGCTCTGCTCTCTTCCATTGCGGGCAATATACTGCACGCGCTTGATCCCAAAGGAATGAAAGCAAGTGATTTGATGATAATGCCGATATATAACCAAAATATCGTAAATATAAAGCTGGATATTACATTTTTCAGCTCTCCGGGCAAAATAATTTCTTTGTTAATGTAAATACTAAACTTGATTCGGAGAGCAAAATGGACAGTGTAATGGAAAGGACTATAAATAATTTGAGGCAGCTTGTAGATACCGATACGGTGATTGGCAAGTGTATTATCGCGCCTGACAACTCTTTAATAATTCCCGTGTCAAAAATCAGTGTCGGAATGGTCACGGGGAGTAATGAGAAGGGTATCGAAAGATACAACAGGGACAAGAGGATAACCGACGGCGGCGGCGCCGGCGCATCAATTACTCCACTCGGATTTCTTGTGCTTGGCAGCAGCCGCCACCAATTCATCAATATCGATAAGGAGGAGAATTCTAACAAGTGGACCGATCTTTTGAATGCAGCAATCAACGCCTTTTTACCCGAAAAATAATGGTATTTGTATTTATAGCGCTTCTTCTTATCGCTTGTCCCTGGGGCGCATTGACTTCAACTGCCCGCGCTGATGCAAAAAGCGCGGTAATTGTGCTTGAAGCCGAAAGCGGCAGGGTGTTGACAGCAGAGAATGCGCAGATACGCTTGCCGCTTGCTAGTACAACAAAGGTACTGACGGCAATAGCGGTCATAGAGAATATTGATGTTGATAAGATTATCAGCGTACCCAAACAGGCAGAGGGTGTAGAGGGCTCTTCTATATACCTTAAGGCAGGACAAAAATGGAAGGTCGTAGATTTGTTGTACGGGTTGATGCTTCGCAGCGGCAACGATGCCGCGGTAGCGCTTGCGCTGTCTGTATCGGGGAGTATTGAAGATTTTGCTTTTTTGATGAATCACACGGCAGTCAATGCGGG
>CAYTUT010000241.1:0-1577 GCA_964441295.1 uncultured Christensenellaceae bacterium
CGAAACGGGTATATATACAGGCAGTTCGGAGATAGTCAGCGTAAACTTTACGAAGACTGCGCAGGCAACCGGAGAGATACTCAATATATTCAGCGCTGATGGCACATATATCTTCCATGTCAAGGGTGCTGGCGGCTACGGCGGGTCGGTTATAATGCTTGTGAGCATTACTGACAGCATGGTAGATAAGATTATCAATTATAAATCTAACGAAACACCTTCGCGCGTTGTCGATGTATTCAGCGAAGTATATCTATCGCAATTCTACGGCAAACAACTCACTTCAACAATCACTTTTACGCTGGTCAGCGCGCAAGCGGGTCAAGATGAAGAGGTCGAGGCGGTCACTCGCGCGACGCTCAGCTCAAGAGCGGTGCTTAACGCGGTTAATTTGGCGGCGGCATGGTATGTTGCGAATATTGCGGAGGTAGGGCAATGAAAAAATTAGAGATTGTAAAAACCGGCGTAATTACCAGCAATCCTGTATTTCGTCTTATGCTGGGGATGTGCCCCACGCTTGCTGTAACTACGGGCGCAATTAACGGTCTGGCAATGGGCGCCGCGGTTATTTTTGTACTGCTGTGCTCTAATGTTTTGGTATCCTTATTGCGTAATATCATCCCCGACAAGGTGCGCATTCCGGCATTCATTGTGATAATTGCGACATTTGTGACTATAGTTCAAATGGTTATGCGCAAGTTTCTTCCGGATTTGTACGACTCATTGGGCATATTCTTGCCGCTTATAGTTGTCAACTGCGTGATACTTGCTCGCGCTGAGGCTTTTGCTTCGGTCAATCCTGTACTGGACTCGGCGATTGACGGGATAAGTATGGGCGTTGGCTTCATGGTGAGCCTTACAATAATCGGCATGGTCAGAGAGTTTTTAGGAGCCGGCAGCATATTCGGTATCGAGATAGCGGCGCTTGGCAATGTAGCTATGACTATATTCATTCTTCCGGCAGGAGGATTCATTACATACGGCATGCTGCTTGCATTGGTCAACTTTGTCAGCAAAAAATTGGAAGACAGAGCCGCGGGCAAACAAAGCGCAGAGGAGGTAGCTAAATAATGAGTACATTTTTTATCATACTTGTAGGCTCGGTATTCGTTAATAACTTTGTGCTCAATCAATTTCTAGGGATATGTCCGTTTATAGGCGTATCGCGAAAGACAGAGACGGCGCTTGGAATGGGCTTTGCGGTAATATTTGTTATGGCTATCGCATCGGTGTTCACATATATTGTCAATCAGTATGTGCTGGTGCCGCTTGGACTTGACAGTTTTATGCAGACCATCGCTTTTATCTTGATAATAGCGGCGTTAGTCCAGTCGGTTGAGATAATAATTAAGAAATTCAGCCCGTCACTCTACAGCGCGCTAGGCGTGTATCTGCCTTTGATTACTACCAACTGCGCGGTGCTAGGCGTTGCATTGCTCAATATTACCAAAGCTTATGTACTGTGGCAGGCATTCTTCAACGGCATATTCGCAGGAGTCGGCTTTACCATTGCGATTGTATTGCTGGCAGGTATTCGTGAGGGTATGAAGAGGGCGGATATCCCTGAGAACTTCAAG
>CAYTUT010000242.1:0-1560 GCA_964441295.1 uncultured Christensenellaceae bacterium
AGTACAAGGAATATAATATTCGTAGCAATAAAAACACCGGCGAATGGGATTTTGATGTCCTTGCTGATGCCTTTGAATATGATGATTTAGTTGACTGGGGTTTTGACAACAAAGAACTTGACGTAGATCTATGGCAGAAGGAACAAATACCAGAAGAAAAATTAGACGATTTACCGGAAGTCGCAAAGAATCCAATATCAAGGCTTGGTGATATATTCGTGATTGACGGCAAACATCGAGTAATGTGCGGCGACTCAACAAGCAAAGACGATGTTGAAATATTGATGGGGGGGGCTAAGGCTGACATGGTATTTACTGACCCACCCTGGAATGTCGATTATGGAAACGTCAAGGAAAATAATATTATGGGCTACAAGCCAAGAACAATATTAAATGACGCAATGACAACGGAAGAATTTAAAAATTTTTTAGAACTTGTATTCGAATCATTAGCACTTTATAGCAAAGCGGGATGTCCGACCTATGTTGTCATGTCTGCACAAGAATGGGGTAACCTTATGCTTTCATTAAAAGACAATGGATACCACTGGAGTAGTACGATTATTTGGAATAAATCACATCCGGTTTTAAGTAGGAAAGATTACAATACCAAATATGAGCCAATTTGGTATGGTTGGTTAGAAGGTGCACCAAGATTATGCCCTATTGAAGATCATACACAATGCGATGTATGGGATGTCCAAAGACCTATAAAATCTGAATTGCATCCAACAACAAAGCCTATTGAATTAGTTTGTATAGCAATAAAAAATAGCAGCAAATCTTATAATATCATATTAGATCTTTTCCTTGGCTCCGGAACAACTTTAATTGCTTGTGAACAAACTAAGCGAATATGCTACGGAATGGAACTTGACCCAAAGTATATCGACGTAATACTTAAACGATATAGAAATCTATACCCTAACTCTGATATTAAGTGCTTAAACCGAGAATTCGATATTAATAAACTAATGAATGAAAATGAAAGTAACTAAAAAACGCTTATTAAACGCTATTACCGGTAGCTATGGGAATATAACCGTAATAGCAAAGAAATTAGGCTGCCAACGAGCTGCGGTTTACGAGTTCTTAAAAAAGGACGAAGAAGTAAAAACAGCAGTTGAGCAAGAACGGGAAAGGATTGTTGACCTTGCCGAAAACAAATTAGTTGACAGGCTAAATAAAGGTGATACAACCCTTATAGTTATGACCTTAAAAACTCTTGGCAAAAATAGGGGTTATGGTGAAAGCATAGAGCACACCGGGACGATTAACCAAAAAATTGTTTTTGTTGATCATTTAGATGAATAAAATTATAAAACTAAAAGATGTAGTCGGAAAAGGCTACAAAGAATTTTGGAATACTAACAAACGTTATAGGGTTGTTATTGGTAGTCGTGCAAGCAAAAAAAGCACAACTACAAGCTTGTATTATATTTACAATATGATGAAGTACCCGGAAGCTAATTTATTAGTTTTGCGTAAAGTGAACAAAGATAACAGAGATAGCACCTTTGCACAATTAAAATGGGCAATAAACAGGTTGCAAGTCGGGGA
>CAYTUT010000243.1:0-1532 GCA_964441295.1 uncultured Christensenellaceae bacterium
ATAGTATTACTGTATCCGTGGGTGAAAAACCCATCCATACGGTAGTTAACACAACTATAGCCGGTATGATAAACAGGCGCAATAAAGATACCCATATCACTTGTTTTATATATTTTCTTGTAGATACTATGTTGAAGGATGCACCCAGTAAGAAGAGAGCAAAGGGTGTGGCCACCTGCGAAAGTGATTTAATTCCGGACATTATCATAAAGGGGATTCTAATTCCCGTCATATTCAGCATAACGGCTGCTATCGTAGTAAGTATCATGGGGTTTTTAAGAACATTAAGTATCAACTCCTTGATGTTGACCTTTTCGCCCTTAAAATATTCCAGGGCTACGATGGAATATGTGTTAAAAGATATTACGGCGAAAACAATTACTATAGACATGGGCCCCAGATATTCTGCGCCAATCAGGGATACAACAACCGGAAAGCCGAAATATACCTCATTTCCGCGTATCAGTGCTTGGATAATGACGCCGCATCGGCTTCTTATTTTCTCAAATCGAGGCGCCAAAACCATCCCTGCTAAAAAGATTAAAGTCGTACCTATAACAGAATATAGTATCAAAGCAACGTCAAAGGCTTTTGCAAGGTCTGTTTCATATACGCTGACGAAAAGTAGCGAAGGCAAAAAGATCCAGAACAACAGTCGATTGGTGGCCCCTACTACATTATCATTTATCAAACCAGTTCTTCTCGTTATGTATCCAATGAGCATAACTATAAACAAAGGAGTAACCACATTTAAACCTAATAGTACAACGCTCAATAATTTGCCTCCTCATATAAAAAATTTTCCAGAGCACATGAAAAATTATAACATGGATCATATGAAAGCGTAATTCTTTATTTTTCCCATGTGTTGAATTCATCTATTCCTTCAAAATGCCTTGCTCCTGCAATAGTCGGTTTTTCCGAACCTGTTTCTGTTCGCCCGCTTGATGTTGTTGACATAAAACAGTAGAATTTCATTAAGCAAGTATCTGTGTTGACCGAAAACTTTACATCAACCCTAACGATATAGATGAGAACAGGGAGGCGGAGCAACTGGGCTTCCTAAGACACCCTTTGCAATCACACTATTGGGACATTTTTGGAAATGTTTCCGTCATATACCGAAGGGATCAAAAAATGGACCCGATCGCAAAACCGATGGGTCAGGCGCGCCTCCGCCGTATCCCTTATAATACCGGCGAAAAATGGATTATTTAAGGAAGACATCTTTGAAATAGCGGATATATTGTTATTAGATACTGACGATATGGTCCAAAAAGGTTACGGATGGATGCTAAAATCACTTTGTACCAAATATGAAGAAGATGTTTACAGGTATGTACTAAGCAAAAGAGACATAATGCCTAGAACGGCACTTAGGTATGCAATAGAGAAGATGCCTCCTGTGAAAAAACAGGAAGCAATGAAAAAACCTTAAGAGGTGGCAAACAAAGCGTCCCCTTGCCACGTAATAGAAGAGCCATACTTTTCAGGCTCCGCAGGTAAATCTGCGGAAACTCAAGAAAAGCGTA